>QIHS01000266.1 GCA_003229095.1 Woeseia sp.
GCACTGGCCGCGACGACGGTTATGTGCCCGAGTTTCCGCCCGGGGCGTGGCGATTTGCCATAATCGTGCAGATGGGCGCGAATGTCGCTGAGAGCCTTGTGATCGGTCTTGCGTTCCTCTTTGAAGTCATCCGGCATGCTGCCGATCAGGTTAAGCATGCCGGCAAATTCCTGCATGCTGGGATCTCCCAGCGGCATATCGAGAATGGCACGCAAGTGGTTCTCAAACTGGCTGGTTTGCGCGCCTTCAATCGTCCAGTGTCCTGAATTGTGTACCCGAGGGGCAAATTCGTTGGCCAGGAGCCGGTCACCTGCAACGAACAATTCGAGCGCGAGTACGCCCACGTAGTTGAGCCGATCAAGTAGGCTGCGTAGATAACGTTCCGCGGTTGTTACCAGATTGTCGGCATCTGCAGGCGCCCGGGAAACATGCAAAATGCCATCCCGGTGCTCGTTCTCGGTCAACGGATAGATACAGATTTCACCGCTGGCACTTCTTGCGCCGATAACCGAAATTTCCCGGTCAAACGGAACCCATTGTTCGGCGATCAGATTGGTGCTGCCCAGTTCGACAATTGCATCGTCGAGTTGTGATTCATTGCGCACGAGTCTTTGGCCCTTGCCGTCATAGCCCAGTCTGCGCGTTTTTAGAACGAGGGGCAGGCCGATCTCAGTGCTTGCGCGAACAAGGTCAGCTGACGAATCGACTTGCCGATATTCCGCTGCCGGAATGTCGAGTGATTCGAACAGATCCTTTTCTTCAATGCGATCCTGGGCCAGTCGTAACGCCTCCGGCGGCGGATAAACGGGTGTCTCCAGTGCAACTGTCGATAAGGCCGAAACCGGCACGTTCTCGAATTCGTAAGTAATCAGGTCTGCCGCCGCAGATAGCTGTTGCAGTCCTTCTTCGCTGTCGAATTTGTATTTTAAAACCTCGCCATATCGCGCGGCCGGCGGATTGTCCGACGGATCGAGGAATACGAATTCCAGGTCCAGTTTTCGTCCGGCTTGCGCCAGCATCTGGCCGAGTTGCCCCGCACCAATAACGCCGATTTTTGTCATTCCTGTTTGCCCGGAACCGGCTCCGCCAGGATTGAGATTGTTTGCTTGCTGCGAAAGGAATCGATCGCCGCTGCAATGTCGGTATCGTTGTTGGCAAGAATGGACGCGGCCAGCAGTGCCGCATTGATAGCGCCAGCTTTGCCAATCGCCATGCAGCCGACCGGTACGCCAGCGGGCATTTGTGCAATCGACAACAGCGAGTCCATGCCTTGCAGGGCTTTTGATTCGACGGGTACACCGAGGACTGGCAAGCGTGTTTTTGCCGCCGTCATTCCAGGCAGGTGCGCAGCCCCACCTGCGCCGGCAATGATCACTTTCAAGCCACGATCGAGCGCTGACTCGGCATACTCGAACAGCAAGTCGGGCGTTCGATGAGCGGATACGACGCGCACTTCATGGGCGATACCCAGTGTCTCCAGCGTCTCGGCGCAGTGGCGCATCGTATCCCAGTCAGATTGAGACCCCATGATAATTCCGATTTGTGCGTTCATCGTGCTCGCTTACCCGCAAGGCGGGAAAAAGGCCAATTCCGTCGTTTCACTATTCTATCGTGAGAGTGTTGGCTTCTGTATCTTTGTCGTCAGTTCAATGTGTATTTCACGGAATATCTTTCGACGCGCCAGTCGTCGCGCGTTTTCGTTAGGGGCGGACGACCAGCTGCGAACGGCATCCTCGAGCACTCGGTTTCCGTGCCCGATAAAATTCGTAAAATCAGCCAGCGCATCTTGCTCGTCGCTGGCCAGGCGATCTCGCCACGCTTCAGCCCGGCGAAATATGTCTTTCTCGACCCGGTCATTCTCGCCCAGCGCGTTAATTGCAGCGGTGATGGGCTCGGGATCGACATGGCGCATGATCTTGCCAATAAGCTGCTTTTGCCGCCGCAGTGCACCATGGGCGCGCATCGACCTGGCAGCCAGTACGGCATCGAGCAGGGTGTCATCCAGACCAATGCCGTTTAATTGATCAGGCGCAAGCTCGATCAGCTGCTCACCTAAGGATTGCAACGCCAGGTGCTCACGTTTTTTCGCAGACTTGCTGGGCTTTGAATTCATTTCGCAGTGGGTTACTGTGCTTGCCGTCAAAATAGATTCTGCACAATAAGAAAGATAGGAAAATATTTCCACATGAATGCACTTTCAGGCCGAACCAGGCTCGACAAGAAGGAACTGGAGGATATCGTGCAGGCGGTATTGGATGAGGCCAATGCGCAGGGAATGGACCAGGCTGAAGTGGGTGCCAGTCATGATATTGGTTTGGCCGTGACGGCTCGTCTGGGCGAGGTTGAAAGCCTGGAATACACAAACGATCGTGGTATTGGCATTACGGTATACAAGGACCAGAAAAAAGGCAGTGCGAGCACCTCGGATTTCAGTGCCGCTGCGCTGAAAGAGGCGGTGTCCAAGGCCTGTTTGTTTGCCACATTCACTGCCGCAGACAAACACTCCGGTCTCGCAGATCCTGAGCTGATGGCGGCCGACCCACCAGACCTTGCGCTCGCACATGAGTGGCAGCTCAGTTCGGATGAGGCCATTCGCCTCGCGGTCGAATGTGAGGATGCCGGGCGCACGCACGACAAGAGAATAACGAACTCCGAAGGTGCGACGGTCGG
>QIHS01000267.1 GCA_003229095.1 Woeseia sp.
ATTGCATACAAGATGCCGACGGTTTTTCCACAGAACACAGTGAAGGCGTTAAGACTGGCGATTGTGGCGCTGCGCAGGGGATGTTTTGAAGCCGTCCATCAACCACTATACGACGCCATTTTTGCGCACGGAAACAACCTAAGTGACGACAAATGCGTCGTTGACGTTATCGAGGCAGCGGGATTGCCAGTTGCAGAGATACTCGATGAAATCGAATCGGACAGCGTCAAAGACGAACTGACGAAAAACACGGAAGAGGCAATTGCCCGCGGCGCTTTTGGTGCGCCGACGTTTTATGTCGGTGACGATATGTTCTTCGGCAACGATCGTTTCGAATTTATCGAGAAAGCTCTTCGCTAGCTAGAATGGCATCATATCGGGCGGAAGTGTTTGGTGTTTTCTCGGCACTGCATTGAGCACCTTGCTGGCGACCAAATCCATGCTCTCGACAGCATTTCCGACGCCGACGAAGAATGGCGGCTCGCGCCGCAGGAGTTGCCAGTCGTTTGCCCTCAATATTCTGGCCAGGTGCAACAGGTTGTTGCGTATTGAGTCGACGTAAGGGTTCTGGCCATCAAAAAGAACTTCAACATAGCGATAGGCACGACTGAATTTCTTTTGTAGTCGGTCCTTGGTGGCGTGCTGGTAAAAGGCCGGCGTTTTCTTCAACAGGTCGATCCCGGACTCGTAACGGACGACGTATTCGCCAGGTGCTGCGTTTTCGATGGCGATGCCGCCAACGACGAATTCCTTATAGAGTCGATCACGACATTTTTCCAGATAGCAGCGATCCGCCATCTGCGCGATAAGGTCAGCTGTCCCCAACAGGTGTCCACAAATCGCATCTCGCGGATCGTCCAGCTCAATGTTATCCAGATCAAGTTCATAACCAGTGAAGTGCACGATCATACTGGCGACGGAAACATCTTTCGCCAGGCCGATGTCCGGAAGGTAACGGCGCAGAAAGTCAGCGCTTCTGGAGACATGGTAGAGCGTGAATTCGGCGCCATTCTTAAAGTCTTTGTCGCGATCTTTGTGTCGTATATAACCCGAGTCATGAAACAGCGCTGTCACAATGGCCATTTGGGCGCGCGGCGCGCCAAGGCGTTCAGCCGGATCAACACTGCGTTCATAGCCAGCGACAAGACGTGCCAACGCCAACGCCATGTCAAGCGTGTGCTGTCTGTCGTGATAGGTTGTGTCGCAGCCCAGATAGCCAGGAAATTGCCCGTTGAAAAGCCGTTCGAAATCGTAGAACGCGAGCCACAGTTTGTCGAATGATGCGCCGGGATAAGTGTCCGTGAACAGCGTCCGGACTGCGTTTCGTACTGCCGAAGTGCTACTTACCTGTACGGTATTGGTCACATCAAAGTCGTTTCGGCGGTCCTGACTCATAATCTTTTTGGTATTGTTATGTGTCGATGAGGTGAGGTTAAGCCGTTGTCTTTGGTGGCTTTCGACCTTCTTCATTTCTCATACTCGTTGACAAACAGCTTAACGGAATGTATCTCGAACGTTGAGCAAATTACAGGCGGATTGTCTGAACTGCTACATCCTCGCAGGCAATATATGAGAACTGGTTCCGGAATTATGTTCAATCACAGTGCGAATTCTGCAATAACGGGTGTGTGGTCAGATGGTCGCTCCCAGGTACGCGGTTCGCGATCGACATAACTTGCTTTGCAGGCACCAGCAAGCATTTCGCTGGCCAGAATCAGATCGATACGCAGGCCCGCATTGCGGCGAAAACCGGCTGCGCGATAATCCCACCAGCTGAAGGTTTTTTCTGCCTGGTCAAATTGCCGAAATACATCACTCAGGCCAAGATCAACCATGCCCTGCAGCGCTTTCCGCTCTGCGGGGCTGCACAAAATATCTTCACCCCATTTTTCCGGGTCGTGAACATCCCTGTCATCAGGCGCGATATTGAAGTCTCCGAGTACGACCACTTTGTCGTGAACCGCGAGTTCGTTTTTCAGAAAATTATGCAATGCCGCAAGCCACGCGAGTTTGTACTCATACTTTTCAGAGCCAACGCTGTGACCGTTAGGAATGTAAAGATTAACCACCCGCACTCCGTCGATGGTCGCTGCCAGAATGCGTCGTTGTGGATCGTCGAAGCCAGGGAAGTCAGTAACAACATCCGTGATTGCTGCGCGGCTGATAATCGCGACACCGTTGTAAGTTTTTTGCCCGCTCGCCAGCGCTTTGTAGCCCGCCTCGGCGAAACTGTCGGCTGCAAACGCATCCGTCACCTGCTTGATTTCCTGCAGAACTAACACGTCGGGGTTTGCGACCGCCAGCCATTCGAGCACATGCGGCAAGCGCACGTTGAGAGAGTTCACATTCCACGTTGCAATCTTCATGCAGCTTCTCCAATGCCACATTGCCGCAGCAGCGCATCAAGGGTTGGTTTACGGCCACGGAATGCAATGTAGGCTTCCATGAAATCACGACTGCCGCCAATTTCGAGAATTTCCTCGCGGAATCGTGCGGCGATAGTCGTATCGAAAATTCCCGTTTCCTCGAACGCCGCAAAAGCGTCGGCAGCCAGTACTTCTGCCCATTTATAACTGTAATAGCCTGCGGCGTAACCGCCCGCAAAAATGTGCGAGAAGCTGTGCGACATGCGGTTGTATTCGGGGTGGTTTATCAATGCAATTTCCGCCCCTCGCCACCCCGGGCGGGGTCATACTCGGCATGCAGACGAAAATCGAACAGCGCGAACTCTACCTGGCGCAGCATAGCCAGTGCTTCGCCAAAATTCCGACTCGCATCGAGCTTGTCAAAAATCTTTCGTGGCAGGGGCTCGCCTGACTGAACGTGCGCCGATGACTGTTCGAGTACGTCGTATTTCCAGGCGAAATTTTCCATGAACTGACTGGGCAGTTCGATCGCATCCCAGGGGACACCGTTGATACCAGCAATACTCGGAAAATCAACCTGGGTCAGCAAGTGGTGCAGCATATGCCCGAATTCGTGAAATAGAGTGACAACGTCTGTGTGTGACAGCAGAGAGTTGCCATTGTCATCTGGTGGCGGGAAGTTGCATACCAGGTAACCGACCGGCGCAGTGTGCTCGCTATCGAGTTTCTTGCGAATGACACACTCGTCCATCCATGCGCCACCACGCTTGCCTTGCCGAGCAAACAGGTCGGTGTAAAATCCGCCAATGGTCGTGCCTTGGTCACCGATAATCTCGAAGTAACTGACGCTGTCGTGCCAGCTACACACAGACGGTTTTTCTATGAGGGAAATGCCATAGAGCTTGTCAGTGAGCGTGAACAGGCCGCCCATGACGGTTGCGAATGGAAAGTACTGGCGAAGCTCCTCATCGGAGATGGAGAATTTTTTCTGTTTTAGTTTCTCCAGGTAGTAGGCGATATCCCAGGGTTCGAGCGGCTCATCAGCAATCGCCTGAATCTGGGCAAGCTCCTTCTCGGCCGCTTTGCGGGTTTTGCGGGCTGCCTCCAACAGGAAGTCCATGACCTCTTCAATGGTTGCTGCCATCTTGGTGGCCAACGAATAGTCAGCATAATTATCGAACCCGACCAATGCAGCTACTTCGTGGCGCGCGGCAAGAATTTGCTTGATGATATCGCTGTTGTCCCACTGCGCATCTGTGCCGCTATCTGAAGCGCGTGTCGACCACGCTTTGTAAAAATTCATGCGAAATTTCGGATCTCGCCCGTGCGTCATTACCGCGTGATAGGTCGGGTAGTCCAGCTTGAACCACCAGCCGTCCAGGCCTTCATTTTCTGCATCACGTTGTGCGCGACTCAGGGTTGAATCGGGGAGGCCGAGAACCTGAGCCTGGTTCGTGGTATGCAAATGCCACGCATCGGTCGCGTCCTGGACGTTTTGCTCGAATCGGGCCTGCAAGGCGGCCATCTCCTGCGCCAGCTCGCGATAGCGGGCTTTCTTGTCCTCTGCCAGCGCGACACCTGCGAGCCGGAAATCCCTGAGCTCCTGTTCCAGCAGCATGCGCATTGCCGCTGTGGCATCCGCAGGAAGCGAATCGGCCACCTGCAGGTAGGCTTCATGGAGTTGCTTGTTTTGTGACAATTCGGTGCCATGTTCGGTCATTAACGGCAGCGACTCGTTGTAAGCACTACGCCAGTCCGGGCTGCCAAGCACACTCTGTAAATGGCTGATGGGAGACCAGGCACGACTCAGTTCGTGGCTCATTTCTTCCAGCGGCACA
>QIHS01000366.1 GCA_003229095.1 Woeseia sp.
TCTTGCAATTTCCGGGGCTCGCCGCCGTCGTCGATCAGTCCGGTTTTGCTGCCATCATCTGGCTGGCCTGGGCCGATGTCATCAACGCAGGAGTCTGGCTACTGGTCGTGCTGGTGCTGGAGATCGACGTTCGCCTGCAGGATCGAAACAGGCTCGTTGGAGCAGCACTTAAGATCAGTAGCCTGAGCAAGTATGTCCTTTATTCCACGCTATTCCTTGCCGCTGGGTATTGGGCATTCAAAGGCGACATCGTCGATTCCTGGGATGCATTTCTCTGGCTGGTCGCGTTCATATTCATAGAACTAAACGTATTTGACTGGCGCCAGGAGACGGGAGAAATCGGCGAATCGCCCGATAAGGCGGCAATCTAGCCCTGCGGCGGTATTTCCGTGTAAACTTCGCAGGTCTCGACTCACAATATTCAAACGACAATAAGAAAAGAGCTGACTATGAGCATCGCTGATCTAAAAAACGTACTTAAGATATTTGGTGGTTCCGACATCGATTCAGGCGCCCAGCAAGAGCTTTACAAAGAAGTTCTCCTAATGGTCCTGGCGCGCGCCTCAAGTTCGGACGCCAATATTCAACCGGTCGAAATTGAATCCATTCAGGTCATCATCAGAAATGAAACGGGCGACGAAGTTAGCGAACAGGACGTGCGCAGGGCCGGTAGAACGGAATTGTACGAATCAACGCCGCTTGATAAATATCTCGGCAGTACACGCAAGAAACTGGCAGATGCGGACAGGGTGAAAATCATTCACCTGCTGGCCGAAATCATTAAGAGCGATACAACTGTCAGCGTCCTTGAGGTCGATTTTTTCAATATGGTTGGGAATGCGCTGCGCGTCTCCCCGGCAGAGATTGCCGGGCTCACACCTTAGTTTTCCCACCCAGGCAAGGAATGGTAATCAAGTCACTGCGACGTGGTAAATCGCGGATCCGCTTGCGCCAGCTCCAGCAATCCAGGGTCGCTATCATTGACTGACAAACTGACCAGCCTGGTATCGGCGTCCAGCAACATCAGGTAGTCATGCCACGCCCTTTCGCCGGGCCGTCGATAGTGGCCGGAAAGCTCCCAACCGTCGCCGGCGGGAAAAATATAGACCTTGCCGGCTGATCGGACTCGATCCAGCGCGTCTGACACTTGAAGATTCTCGTCAGTAATGTACTGCTTTAGAATGGCGCGACCGGCGAGGACGATTTCCTCTTCATGCTGTCTCTGCACTGCACGTTCCGGATTCTTGATCCATTGATAGGAGCCGTAAAAGACAAGCAGCCCTATGACAATCGCGACCATAGGCCCAATTTTGGCGTGATCAAGGATCATTTCATGAAATTCCGATCAATTTGTGCGTTTGCAAACTCAGTTTCCAGGTGGGGTTCGCCAGGCAATAGTCAGTTGCTGCGCGAGTATTCTGTTCTTTGACTGCGTTGTCGAGTGGCTGCAGAAAAAAATTGTCAAATGCCATCGTGGCGAATCGCTCAGGTTGCGCCTCGTCCTCGCGCTGCGGATAGACCAGTTTAAGTTCATTGCCGCTGGTCTGCACGACCGGCGCAGCGGCTTTAGGGCTGACACAAAGCCAGTCGATGCCACTCGGTGCCCTGATTGTGCCATTGGTTTCCACACCAATTTCAAATCCAAGCTCGTGCATCGCATCGATCGCCGCCGCATCCAACTGCAGAAGCGGTTCGCCACCGGTACAAACGACATAAGGTGACGCGTTAGCGTCTGCGGTTGGCCAGGTCACTGCAACCGCGGCGGCCAATTCGCCTGCCGTTGCGAATTTCCCGCCACCGGGGCCACCCGTGCCGACAAACTCGGTATCACAGAAATTACACACAGCCGCCGCGCGGTCTTTCTCCCTGCCTGACCACAGATTGCAGCCGGCGAAACGTAGGAACACAGCCGGCCGCCCCGTATGCGCGCCCTCGCCCTGCAATGTGTAATAAATTTCCCGAACGCTATAGGTCATTGTGAAAGCAATGGGTCATCGATGCCGGCCTCTGCAAATCCCTTTGCACGAAGCTCGCAAGCTGGACAATTGCCGCACGGCGGCTGCATCCCCTCGTAACAAGTCAGTGTCAGCGATAGTGCATCCAGTCCCCCTAGTTTATCCGCAAGCAAAACGGTTTCCTTCTTGGACAAATACATAAGCGGCGTGTGCACAACAAACGGGCGCTCCATGCCGAGTTGCAGAGACTGCACCAGGGCATCGATGGTTTCCTGGCGGCAATCCGGATAACCGCTGTAGTCAGTTTGCGCCACGCCGGTAACCAGGTTGCATATCTTGCGTTGCCACGCAAATGCTGCGGCAAAAGTCAGAAAGATCAGGTTACGTCCGGGAACGAAAGTATTTGGCAATTCGTCTTCTGTTCCTGCGGCAACATCCATTTTGTTGTCAGTCAATGCATTGCCGCCGATGGCGGCAAATGTATCAATGGGCAACTGCGTTTGAACAATGCCCGCAAATTCTGCGACATGTTTTGCGCAGCCAAGTTCTGCGCGGTGCCGCTGCCCGTAGTCGAACGTGACAGCCTCGACGTTGTCTCTGCCAAAGCGCTCGATGGCCCAATACAGGCAAGTCGTCGAGTCCTGCCCGCCGGACAGGACCACCAGGGCTCTGTCACTCATCGTGTGTTGATCCGGGCAGATGTTGGTGGCA
>QIHS01000450.1 GCA_003229095.1 Woeseia sp.
GATAGTACACAAAAAAAGCGTTGTTAATCACCCGCTCTAGCAGGTTTCGCCACAGGTGCCGCGACCGATTGCACGATGAATCGGGGGCAACACGCGATCAAGACTTAGATCGCTCAAATTCGTGCATGAAGTCGATCAGGGCATCAACTCCGGATTCTGGCATTGCGTTATAAATGGATGCCCGCATGCCACCAACTGACCGATGTCCTTGGAGATTAGCCAATCCGGCCGCGCTGGCCTCAATCAAGAATACCTGGTCGAGTGCCGCGTCTCTCAATATGAACGGCACATTCATCCACGACCGGTCGTCTTCCTGTACAGGGTTGCTGTAAAACGCTGAGCTGTCGATCGCGTCGTAGAGTTTCTTCGCTTTGCGCTCGTTGACTGCTGCCATTGCAGACAGCCCACCTTTCTGCTGAAGGTATTCGAATACGAGGCCCGCGACATACCAGCTGAAAACCGGCGGCGTGTTCACCATCGAGTCAGACTTTGCATAGATTTGGTAATCGAGCAGGCTGGGCGTGTCGTCGCGGCCGCGGTCGAGCAGGTCATTGCGTACGATGACGATTGTGACTCCGGCGATGCTGATATTCTTTTGTGCGCCAGCGTAGATAACGCCGAATTTGCTGACATCGACAGGTCGGGACAAAATCGTGCTGGACATATCGCAAACCAGCGGGATGTCGTCAACGTCTGGCACGTAAGGAAACTCGACACCGGCAATCGTTTCATTGGCACAATAATGCAAATAGGCGGCATCGTCGCTGCGTTGCCAGCTGTCCTCTGCCGGAACAAAGGTAAAATTCCTGTCCGCGCTATCTGCAACGACACTGACGTTGCAATATTTTCGCGCTTCGCTGATCGCCTTTGCCGACCAGCTGCCCGTTTGCACATAGTCAGCGGTCTGGCCTTGTGCCGAAAGATTCAACGGCACCATCGCAAACTGCAATGTCGCTCCGCCCTGCAGGAACAAAACGCTGTAGTTATCCGGAATCTCGAGCAATTGCCTGAGGCGCTCCTCGGCTGACTCTGCAACACCTATGAATTCTTTGCTGCGGTGGCTCACTTCCATGACCGACATGCCGGTGCCTTGCCAATCTGGAATATCCCGCCGAATC
This sequence comes from Woeseia sp., assembly GCA_003229095.1. Classification (GTDB taxonomy): domain Bacteria; phylum Pseudomonadota; class Gammaproteobacteria; order Steroidobacterales; family Woeseiaceae; genus SZUA-117. The sequence continues at coordinate 1,119 of QIHS01000450.1, forward strand.
TGCTCCAAAACGGCATCAGGCATCGTGGCCGGGCCAGCACTGAAATTATAAATACGAGACATCTCGGGCGTCCTGTGGATTCGTCACCATTGCATTGGACAATCAATTGCAAATCGAACAATGGCAAATCGAATTGTCATCAAACTGTACGGGAATTAATAGTCGGTCAATCGCGCGTACTTACTCTTCGTCGTCCTCGATGGACTCGATTCGGGCAAGACCCACGAGACGCTGGCCATCTTCAACCCGAATAAGCGTGACGCCCTGCGTGTTGCGGCCAATGATGGATATGTCGCTCACTGGTGTTCGTACCAATGTGCCGCCCGAGCTGATTAACATGACCTCATCATCGTCGGCGACCTGGATCGCGCCGACCGTTCGGCCATTACGTTCAGTCGTCTGAATGGCAATCACACCCTGCCCGCCTCGACCTTGTACGGGGAAATCTTCGATGTCGGTGCGCTTGCCGAAACCACGCTCGGTCGCCGACAACAGCATGCCGTCGCCAACGATTGCCAACGCGATCACCTCATGGCCTGCAGGCAACTTGATACCGCGAACGCCGGCAGCGCCGCGCCCCATGGGTCGAACATCTTCTTCAGCGAAGCGAATTGCTTTGCCGTGGCTTGCGACCAGCATGATCTCGCGCTTGCCATCCGTGATGGCAACATCGACCAACTTGTCGTCGTTACGCAGATCGACCGCAATAATGCCGCTTGCACGAGGCCTGGAGAACAGATTGAGCGGTGTCTTTTTCACCGTGCCGCCACTGGTCGCCATGAATACGAAACTGCCTTCGTTGAATTCCCTGATCGGCAGAACAGCGTTGATCCGTTCACCCTCGCTCAATGGCAAGAGATTCACAATCGGCTTGCCACGTGAGCCGCGACTGGCCTGCGGGACTTGATAAACCTTCAACCAATACATCTTTCCACGACTTGAAAAACACAGGATCGTGTCGTGGGTGTTGGCAATGAACAAATTGTCAATGAAGTCTTCGTCCTTCACCTTTGCCGCTGATCGACCGCGGCCGCCACGCCTTTGTGCCTGGTAATCGTCGATCGGCTGGGCTTTGGCGTAGCCGCCATGCGACAAGGTCACCACGACTTCTGCCTCAGGAATCAGGTCCTCGTCCTGCAGGTCGCTGTGGTCCTGGTTGATCTCGGTGCGGCGCTCGTCGCCATAGGCATCACGAATCTCAACAAGCTCGGCGCGAATCACGGCAAGCAACTCATCCGGGTCTGCAAGTATATTAGAGAGTTCTTTAATTTTAACGAGCAACTCTTTGTATTCGTGCAATATTTTGTCTTGTTCAAGGCCTGTTAGTCGATGCAATCTCAGGTCAAGAATCGCTTGCGCCTGCACAGCTGAAAGGTGGTAGTTGCCATCAACCAGCCCGAAGCCCTCGCCGAGCAAGTCTGGCCGCGTATCCGTCGCACCGGCTTTTTCGAGCATCGCCGTGACGGAGCCTGGCGACCAGCTCTTGGCGACCAATGCAGATTTTGCCTCAGCAGGTGAAGCAGAGCCCTTGATTAGCGCAATGACGT
>QIHS01000348.1 GCA_003229095.1 Woeseia sp.
CGTTGTATACGATTGAGAGCGGTTTTTACATTTTTCGCCTTTGCGTTGACCTTGTCGGCGTGTAGTGGTGGCGGAGACGGAGACACGCCGCCCCCACCGCCCCCACCGCCGCCAAATGTTGCAGTGACCATTTCGGGTATTCTCAGCTATCAGTTTGTACTGCCGAATGCCAATTGTGCCGGACTGAATCTGAATAACCCGGTCCTGCGGCCCATTCGCCAGGCAACCGGTACAGCTTCTCAATTCTGCCGGTACGACAATACTCGAGACGACGGTTGCAGGCGAAGATGGTGCGTACTCATTCACGATGGACAGGGAGACAGATTTTATTCTTCGCGTGCGAGCGGAACTGAAAAGTACGACCTGGGATGTTGATATCCGAAATAACGTGGATACGGGAGCGGCGCCACCGCCGCTGGCACAACGGCCGATCTATGCGATGGATCAGCCTTTTAACAGCGGTGCTGCAGATAACCCGAACATGGACCTGACCGCGACCACCGGATGGGGCGGCGCTTCCTACACCGGTCCGCGAGTCGCGGCACCTTTCTCGATTCTTGACACTATTTACTCCGCTATTCTCTTTGTTGATGCTGTAGATCCAGGCGTTATTTTTGCACCACTGGACGCATTCTGGAGTGTTGACAACCGGCCGGTGAGTCCGACAGACATCGACTTGGGCGATCTTCCAACGTCATTCTATCGTTCGGACCTTGACTCATTATTCTTGCTGGGCGCTGCCGGGCTGGATACTGAGGAATTCGATGACCATGTCGTCGTACATGAATGGGGCCACTATTTCGAGGACAATTTCTCTCGCTCCGACAGCCGTGGCGGACCCCATGGACTGAGTGACCTCCTCGACATACGGCTCGCATTTGGCGAAGGCTGGGCCTCGGCACTAGCAGCGATGGCACTGGATGAGCCTATATACTGCGATACAGCAAGCAATACCACCGGCTTTGGCTTCAATTCAGAAAGCAGCGCCATCCCCGGATTCACTGAGGGCTGGTACAACGAGCTGACCGTCCTTCGCCTGATTTATGACCTGTGGGATAGCGACGATGACGGTGTCGACAATTCCAGTATTGGCTTCGGACCGATTTACGCGGTGATGACTGGGCCGCAGGCCAACACGCCGGCATTCACCAGTATTTTCTCATTCACGACTTCCCTGTTAGAGCAGGGCACAGGACAAAACGCATTCATCAACAGTTTGCTCGCCGACAACGGCATTAACCCAACCGGTATTGATATCTACGGCTCGACCGAGCAAAACGACGGTCCTGGCGTCAACGATGACGTGCTTCCGTTGTACACTTCGCTGACGCTTGGTGTCGCCGAGACGATTTGCGTCAACAATCAATTCGATACCGGCAGCACGGGCAACAAGCTCTCGGAACATCGCTATTTGCGGCTGGATCTGGCAGCACAGACTTCGGTTTCATTCAGCATGACGACCGTCGCAGCACCGTCTCAACCTTCTGCCGGATTCGATTGTACCGCGGACCCGGATGATCCGGAAAACACACAGCATAGCGACCCGGATTTCCTGGTCTGGAGAAGCGGGCAGTTCATTCAAGCCGGCTTTGGCTGCGAGCCCAATAGCGAAGTGACGCCCGCGATCTCGCTGATTGCCGGCGAATATACGATTGACATCAATGAGTTTCGATTCTCGGACACGATGTCGCCGGCTGCGTTTCCTGGCCGGATCTGTTTCGACTTCACTGCAAATTAACCAACCTAGGTCTGAACCCGTTATGAAATACCGACAATCTATCGTTATCCCCGCCCTTGCATCGATGATACTGGGCCTTACCGCCTGTCAAAACGACGACACTTCAACGCAGGTTGCGAAGCCGGCAATGCCGAGCACTGGTGAGGTCATCACATCATCTCCCGGCAAACCAACGGCACCCATTTCAATTAGCTATGAAATCCTGGGCAATGCCATCGTCGGTCAGCCGGTACTCATCAACGTTGTCATCCGCTCTGCCGAAGGCCCGGTCAATGTGGAATACAGTATTGTTGACGGCAGTGCGATGGTGTTTCAGTCAGGTCAGGTGGAACGGCTGGAAATTGCCGACCCATCGTTGAGCAACGTGCAACAGCTGTCAGTCATTCCGCAACGCGAAGGACGGATGTACGTCAACGTGTCGGCCCAGGTTCAGGCACCGATCGGCCTGGCCATTCGCTCCATAGCGATTCCAATCAAAGTGGGCAGGGCACTCAAAGAAACGAGCAGCAATGGCGAATTAGTGGAAGGGCCTGACGGCGAAATCGTTATTTCTTTGCCCGCTCAACCGTCAGACTAAGGACAATTTCGGCAGTATTGCCCTGACACTACCACCTGTACTTAAGTTTGTGGCGATGCCGAACGTTTGGCACAACAGTCCAGCGTGCGATGAATCCAGGTTCGTAAAAATTCCCGAGGCCGAATCCTGCTGACTTCAGCAGGCGGATGGCTCCTTGCAGTCCGCTTTATTCCGCCTGCTAAAGTCAGCAGAATCCGGCCTCTCGCGTCGGTGACAGGTTCCAGAGGCGCCTGATTTCAAATCTGGTTCGAAAAGCTCTGAAAAATCGACATTTTGCAAGTCGGATTTCAATTCCGGGAATTTTTTCCCAAGAAGAATTTCAATACGAGAGCTGCTTCACAGACGTTTTCCACAATTGTGACTAGAGTCGGGGGCAGACTGCTGCACATGCGCCGTTACAAGGCGATTGGGCTGCAGAATCAAGTCAATCTGCCCGCCAGGCAGGCGGGCTGATAGGGCGGTTGGGAAAAGTAAGGATGTATAC
>QIHS01000194.1 GCA_003229095.1 Woeseia sp.
AAGACTAGGGAATTCCCGATTAATATTTCTGCTTACCGAGCTTTGTCGAGAGAAAACCATGGGCGCGTTTGAATATGTAGCACTCGACAAGAAGGGCAAAGAATCGAAAGGCCTGCTGGAGGGCGATACGCCGAAACTGGTCCGGCAATCGCTTCGAGAGCGTGGCCTGCTGCCCGTCAGCGTGACAGAAATAGCAAAAAAGGAATCCAGCCGACAGCGACAGTCGGGCGCTTCATTCCGCAAAGGCCTTTCTGCCAGCGACCTTGCACTGCTCACTCGACAGCTTGCAACGCTTGTCGAAGCCGGCCTGCCGTTGGAAGAGGCCTTGCTTGCGGTCAGCCAGCAAAATGAGAACCCGCGTGCCAAGTCTATTCTGATGGGCGTCCGCTCGCGTGTTATGGAGGGCCACTCTCTTGCCGATGGGCTCGGCGACTTCCCGAAAGCCTTTCCGGAAATCTACATCGCGACGATTGCCGCCGGTGAACAGACCGGCCATCTGGACGCTGTGCTCAATCGGCTGGCCGATTTCACTGAATCGCGCCAGGTTCTGCAGCAGCAAGTCAGGAACGCATTGATTTATCCAATTGCACTGGTTGTTACTTCCATCGCCATCATCAGTTTCATGCTTGCCGTCGTCGTTCCGAAGATCGTTGATATCTTCGACAAATTTGATGAAGAACTCCCATTGCTTACGCGCATCATCATCTGGCTCAGCGATTTTATTCGCGACTACTGGTTCGTCATCATTGCCGTAATTGTATTGCTGGTCATTGGCATCAAGCGTCTTCTAAAACGCGACGGTCCGAGGCGGCGTTATCACCACATACTGTTACGCATGCCCATCGTCGGCAGGCTGACACGCGGCATCAACACCGCACGATTCACCCAAACACTTAGTATCCTCGCGGGTAGCGGAGTACCCATTCTTGAGTCGCTACGAATTGCTTCACAGGTGGTCGTCAATATGCCAATGCGCGAAGCTGTTGAGGAAGCCTCACTCCGAATTCGGGAGGGCGCGATGATCAGTCGCTCCCTGGCACGCAGCAAACTTTTTCCACCGATTACGACACACCTTATTTCCAGCGGCGAATCCAGTGGCCGGCTCGAGGAAATGCTCGATCGCGCAGCGATCAATCAGGAACGCGATGTTGATGGCCTTATTGCGACACTCCTCGGCATAATGCAGCCCCTGCTGGTCATCTTCATGGCGTTCATCGTATTGCTCATTGTTCTGGCTATTCTCCTGCCAATTTTTGAAATCAACAACCTGATCTAAGCTGCAGATCAGTACAAGCCTTTGCCCACGCCGCTTTCGGCGGGCTGCCAAATGTGTCGATTGCCTGCTTGCGCCTTGTTTTTGTTCGCGGTATACAAGAAAGCACAAGTATGGATCACCGCATTGAAGATAGATGTCTGCACAGCGCAGCCGAGGTTTGTAACGATGAACAGCGAAGTTGATGTAACGATCCCTGAAAGTCAGGGGGCCGAACCTGATTCACTCAGCGATGAAGAACTCGCCGAAACTGCGGTCTTGCCTGACAAGAAATCGAAGTCGAATTCAACCGACAACGTGGGAGATGTTTCCGTCGAGATTAATGTCGAGCAATTAATCGCCGATATCGAAGGGGAACAGGACGAAGACGCCACCCGTAAAAAAGAAATCCGCACGCGCCTGGAAGAGCTTGCAGAAGAGAAATCTTTCGAAGATACCTACGCAGTTGATTTCGAAAAGAAAGATCCCTGACTTCAACCCCGCTACTTAAGCTCCCAACCGGCGTCCAATGTTCAAATTTCGTCGCATCTCGCTGCTTTTTGGGCGACTGTCGTGGACAACAGTTGAATTGAACATGGAGAAAAGCACATGCGTTACATCGTAATAGCGAGCACTTCAATTGTACTTTTCTTCCCGATGTACTGGCTGTTCCATGCTGTCGTCGGTCCTAACTGGGGCGCTGGAATCGCAGCAGTTTCAATGTACATTGCGTTTCCCTTGATTGCTTTGAATGTATGGAAAGCCAAGCCGTCGGTGACGGATGCAAGCATGGGCAGTGCTCTCGAAAACGGCAAGCTGGGCTCCGCCGAGTTTGAAATTCTTGAAGCCGTCGCGGTACAAGAGACTGTGGATGAAGGTCAATTGTTCTTTCTCGATATTGGCGGCGGTAGGACCCTCTTTCTCGCAGGCCAATACTTATACGCCCCGTGCTCAGAAAACCGCTTTCCATCTAACAGAATACGTATCTATTGGCACACAGAATTGGGTATGACATACGGTGTTGAGACTCTTGGTGACCATCTATTGCCGACGGCCATTTTGCCGCCTCTAGTTCCGGACGAAGTTGACCCGACATTGAATCCGAAAGATCGTGAGATATTGGCCCAAGACCTTACATCAGTGCGCCGACTTCTAGGATCGGCCTAAATCGATTGGCGACAGGCCGCTTCTGGCTGACAACTGCCTAATACAAGCCGAATTATCTAGCCACACACCCGTCCGCTTTTCGCAATAACAGAAGTCCGACCCGGGCAAAAAAGAGGCTGTAACAGCGTCGTACTAATGTAAGTAAACCGGTACCGGCGGTTCCTTCACAAAGTTTTCCGCATCGCTCAACAAAGCTCCCGCGGGAGGATTATTGTACAGACTGGAAATCTCCCCGGTCT
>QIHS01000533.1 GCA_003229095.1 Woeseia sp.
CAAGTTTATGGCCTGCAGGTAATCGCCGCCTGAAGCTACGCTGCGGACAAAAACACATTCAGGTGGTGACGTTCGAAAAGCCATCCGTGGCCTTTCAATTGAACGGCTAAGGTTTCTCAAACGTCATTACGAAGCGATCTGTCATGCGCCGGATCGCAGGATCGAACACGCCTAGCGAGTGGTCGTCATCGGCATTGGCCAAAACATCACTTGATGCGACAAACTCAAGTCCTGCCGCTTCCGCCATTGAGCGAATAATCGCCGGGTCAATCCGATGCGTGTCACCACCAGAGCTCGACGGTGTTCCTTCCGCGGCTGCGTGATCGACCGCCAGAAAAATTCCACCCGATTTCAGCATATCAGCAATGATCGTAAACACAGCTTCCGGGTCTCCCAAAGAAACACCGTCGTCTGGCACATACCATAGCTCATGAGGGCCGAGAACCCAGGTAACGAGATCCTTTGAGCCTGCTTCTTCATCGATCTCGCCAAATGTCATTTTTTGCAATGACACATTGGCCAGACGATCGTCCGCCAACCTGACAACGACAGAATCTCCAAGAAAAGCGTCAAAACTGGCTGGATTCTGCATAACCACGCTACCGGTTTCACCCACCGCGCGTGACAAAAGCTCTGTGTAGTAACCACCGCCTGCTTCCATCTCGTACACGTCCATGCCTGCGGCAACACCCGCAAAAGCGAGCACAGCATCCGGTTTGCGCGCCGCATCATCCGCAGCATCGTCTGCCAGACGGGATGGGTCCGCCAGGAGACCTGCGTAGTCAACAGGAGCAGGCATAACATCATCAGACATTTTTGTATCGACAGCAGATTTCATCTCTGCCGCATTCCCCACGCCATCATCTGACCCGCTGCAAGCGGCCAGAAATGCCAATGCGATCATTCCAAAAACAATCTTATTCATGATCTTCCCCCTTGATTTCTATTCGTCTCGCCAGCGTTGTCTGGCGAGTATGGTAATTCGAGAAACGCCTCAGCTCATAGTGCCGTTTCTGACTGAACGGCGCCTTGAACATGCGATGCCTTAGACCACTTGAAGGATATGTCGCGGCCTCATACGCAAAGGCGGCAAGCCCGCAATTTCCCTGAGAACGGCGCTGACGTATTGTTCCGTCATCTTACCACGCCACGACGGCGCGAAATCCGTATTGTCCATGGGTCGCCCGACCTTGTGCGCGGCATGAGCGATTTGCGCAATGCCCTCCTCAGTCAGTTTGTTGCCAACCAATACCGTTTCGATCTCGCCGACCGGCATCGGTGCTGCTCCTACCGCGCCCAGGTACATCGACGCGCGAGTGACAATACCCTCGTCATCCGTCCAGACTGCAGCGGCAACAGACAGCGTGGCAAAATCAATCGAACCACGCCTCCTCAGCTTCCAGAATGAAGTGCGACAATGACTGCTGTCACTGGTCTCTGGCACAACCACTTCAGTCACGATTTCATCTGCCTGTTTAGCGAGATAGTCGATGCCATCATCCACAAACATGTCGGCCAACGGCAGTTCACGCGCGCCGGCTTCAGAGACGAGTTTTACTTTTGCATCGAGTGCACAAAGCATTGGCGCTGAGTCACTTGCCGAATGTGCCCAGCAGCGGGGCGACTTTGTTGCTACCCAGCAAATCGTGCCTTCTTCCTTAAGGCAAAAGTCGATCGAGCGACGCCACTCCTCGGTCTGGTTATAGTATGTGCAGCGAGTGTCGACGCAAAGATTGCCGCCGATCGTGCCCATGTTACGAAGTGGCGGAGAAGATATCGATGCGATTGCCTGCGCTAAAGCGGGAAATCGTTCTCGTACATTGTCGTCACGGATAATATTGGACAGCGTCGCAGTCGCACCAAGGCGGAGATCCCCGCCCGCTGAATCGATAGCATCAAGTCCTGCAATCGACATCAGGCTGACAACGGTTTCAGCCTTTTGGTGACGCCGTTTCATATTGGGCCAAAGGTCAGTGCCCCCGGAGACCAAACGCGCGTGACCGCCTGCAGCGGAAATTAACTTCGCGGCATCCTCTACGGTGCGCGGCGTTTCAAATTTAATCGGTGGTAAGCGTAGCACTGCTGTGCTCCTTCAATGCGTCTGCGCGATCCTTCATCGTGCCCGACGAAGATCGCAGGCCCTTTTTGTTCGCCTTTGGGTCATCGGCGGCGCGACCATCGCCGCCCTGCTCGGGCGTATGCACGATGAGTGGTTCGCCATAGTCGATATCGGGAAAAGTCGTCGGGCCGACGCGTGCATCGCGGCCTTTTTTCTTCGCCATCAGACCTTTTAAAACCAGGTCCGGATGAATCGGAATCTGATCTACGCGCACACCGACCGCGTCGTAGATCGCGTTCGAAAGCGCCGGCATGATCGGCAACAATGGCCCCTGACCGGCCTCTTTGGCACCGTAAGGTCCGCGCTCGTCTTTGGTTTCTATCATGTAGCAAGTCATCTCCGGCATATCGTGAAAACCGGGGCTCTTGTATTCAAGCATCGACGGCATTTTATGCACGAGCGCATCAGACAAGCGTTTCGGCAGACGCCGGAATGACTGTTCCTCCATCATTGCCTCGCCAAGACCCATGTAAATGCTGCCTTCAATCTGGCCGAGTGCAAGAACCGGGTTGAGTGCCCGGCCGAGATCGTG
>QIHS01000233.1 GCA_003229095.1 Woeseia sp.
ATATTGCGATCGGGAATATTTCTTATCTGCACCCAATGACCGACAAAAACCTGTCCGTCAGTGGTGCGGATGTTGGCTCGCATTCCGTCATTTTTGTATTCCGACAGCGCGTCGTCCGCATCGGCATTGCTTGTGAAAGGCCCAACGCTGACGCAGGAACGACCTGTAACTGCAGCCAGTTCGGTTGTATTTCCTGCGTCAATCGCCGCGTTGATATTCATCGCCACCAACGCAGCTCTCGACTGGGAAACAGCCAGCGGCGGGCCAAGATCGGCCTCGTTGACAACGACCACGCCGACCACCTCCGGTTCACTGACAAACCGGCCCCACAGAAAGTAGAGAACGTTCGCAAGCACGAGAAGCAGCAGAATGTTTTTCATGATCGATCGACCAGCATGCGCGCCAAACCCTGCAACACAAGATTTGGCCGGTGGAGAATAGAACCGCCAAGTTGCGCAAGGATGCGCGAGCCGTCACCACCGGTCAAGATGATTTTGCTTCTAAATCCCTCGGCGCGCATGGTCCCGGCCGCCCGCTCAATTGCACCGCAAACGGCGCTCAATGTGCCACTGCGGACCGCGCCCCGAGTGGTGTTTGCGAACAGATCCATACCACTGCCCGGGTCTTTGCCTGAGCGCGATGTTTTGCCAATATCGCTTGTTTCATGCGCCAGCGATGCCGCCATCATGTGCAAACCCGGAATAATCTGGCCGCCGCGGTGAAGTCCATCACGATCGATTACGTCGATGGTAACGGCAGTCCCCGCATCCACGACGCACAACGATGATTTCGATTCCGCACGAGCACCGATCATCGCAACCCAGCGATCAACACCCATACGCCGCGGCTGGCGATAGCTGTTGGTCACTCCGAATGATGAGGTCGCCGTGCGCGCGAAACGAACGTCGACATTACAGTGAATTCCAAGCACACTGGTCAGGCGCGCTGCAAATCCTGGGCCGGCGACATTGCTGATCAGAATTGACTCAATATCGCGGGGGAGACGGGTCGTGAGGGGGCTGAATCCCGACTCGCGCAAGGTTTCATGTTTGATGCTGCCGGTGCGCGCAATTCGTCCGTCGTTGAGGACACCCCATTTCAGTCTCGTGTTGCCGACGTCAAACAACAGCGCCTTGCCGGTCATCAGCAATTAACCTCAGGTTTTTTGCATAGGCGGACACTGCCGGACACAACGCGTTTATGCCCGGCTGCCGTCTCCAGCAACAACGCACCATCTGCGTCGATGCCGTTACAGGTGCCTGACATTACGCCGCCAGGGCGCTCGATTTCGACTTGTTGTCCACGCAACCAATCCAGTTTCTCCCAGGGTCGCGCAAAACGTGCGAAACCATCGGCATCGAATTCTGCCAGCGTATCGAACAAGCTCTCGACCAGAGCAGCCGAGATCGCGTTTCTGGATGGCAGATTATCAGTGCACGACGCGAGATCGCTGACATGCCCCAGCCCATTGCTAATCTGCACGCCGTCCTCTACAGACTGGAGATCGATGTTGATGCCAACACCAACAACAACCGTCAGTTGTTCGCTCCGCCCCGGTTTCGCCTCGGTTAGAATTCCGCCCAGCTTGCCATCGCCAACGATCAGGTCATTGGGCCATTTGAGACCAATGCCACGCGCGCCATTGCGCTCGAGGGCAGCGACAACACCTATGCCGATCGCCAGCGTCACGCATGACAGGCTGTCAGGAATACGGCTAAACCCATAGGACATCGACATGCAAATACCGCTTGCGCGCGGCGAATGCCAGGTCCTATCCAGTCGCCCTCGCCCTGCGGTTTGGTGTTCCGCGAAGGCAACGCGAAACCGACCCGCTGACGGCGCAGGCTGTTCAAGCAGGTAGCTGTTGGTAGATTCAATCTCTGAAAAAACTTCGAGGACATCGAGGTGTGCAAGTGGCCGGGCAGAAATTGGCTGCCGAATTTGCTCACTGTCGAGCAAATTCGTCAAGGGTTGTTCCTGCGAAAAATCATCGCACGTTTCACCCTTGGCTCCTCGCCGGAGCGCATGCGCTGAATATTCGACCGGTGGCTGAATATGAGATAAATGGCGGTTGCGACACTGTAGATAAACACTGGCTGCTCATCCGGAAAACGCAGATATGCCACTGTTAGTGGCGCACTTATTCCCGCCAACATCGTTGCGAGACCCACATAACCGGACAAAACCAGCACGACTACCCACACCGATATCACTGGCACCAGCATAAACGGGGCCAAAATGATGAGCGTACCCACCAGTGTTGCGGCGCCTTTACCGCCCCGGTAGCCGAACCACAATGGCCAGACGTGACCGATGACGGCCGCTGCCGCACAGGACAGCACCAGCCATTCCCGGGAGATTTCGGGACTCGCAGCAACGAACGGCAATACGAGGGCTGGCACGAGGCCAGTCGCGATGACGCCTTTACCGACATCGATAGTCATGACGCCCACGGCGAATTGCCACCCCTGCGTCCTGAGCGCATTCGTACCACCGGCATTGCCACTGCCCATCGTGCGAATATCGACGCCGCCACGTATGCGCCCCATCACCATCGAACCCATTACTGAGCCCAGGAAATAAGCAAGCAGAAATTTGATCGCAAGTTCGAGCACAAGCTTCCTCAGCGCATTACGGAATCAAGAAACCG
>QIHS01000305.1 GCA_003229095.1 Woeseia sp.
TAGTGTTGGTAACGCCACCGTAGATTCCCTCCCGTTCCCAGAAGCGCTCTTTCATCTGCAAGCCAATCTTGAAGAAATTACCGGGCCGTAAAGCAGCAAGACCGGCTCGGTATTCGTCCGGTAGATTATTGGGTATGCCCGACATCAGGTGGGTCGGAATACTGTTGAAACAGTAGTCGACATTGATTTGTCTTCGTTTGCCGCGATGGTTGTAGACGACATCTACACTGTCGCCTTTTAGCTGTATTGACTGCACCTGTGCATTCGTCTGAACAGGACTGGAGATTTTCTTCACGAAGTTCTTGACGATGATGTCCATGCCGCCCACCACTTCCATCAGCGGTGAACCCCAGTCTGGATTTTCGGCAGCGAGCAATCCCTGCTCCCAGAAACGGCTATTGAACAGCGCGCTGAAATCCATCGGCTCGTGTTGTTCAAGCGGTGTGATGAATCCGCCGGACTTGTAGCCCGCCCGCCCTGTGCCTTTGTAAATTCCATTGGGATCAAGATCGCCATAAGAGGTCGCGAACAACAACATGCGCTCCTGGTCTTCGGCAGAAAGCGGCTGGTCAAAAATTTTCTTGTCAATCGCTTTGTAAAGTAACTCTGCAACAAAGCCCCTGGCATCGGCGACGTATTGACCGACGCGCATCGGTTGGCCGTCAAAATGTTCTTCATCGTGTGTATAGGCAAGCCGGTTAAAATTGGCGGTTAAAATTGGCTTTGACCTGCAGTGGAACGTTGAGCTCCTTGCAATAGTGCAGGACGCGCCGGTGATGACCCGGAATACGCGCGGGGCCACAGTTGAAATACATTTCCGGATCATTGTCGAAGTTGCAGACCTGTGTGTGACCCATTTCGTCGATGATGTCACCATGTCTTACCGTCAGGTTGCGCCCGCCGATGCGTTTCGATGCTTCGATAATGACGACATCGTAGCCAGCCTTCTCCAGTTCATAAGCGACCATGAGGCCAGCAATGCCCGCCCCGAGAACGGCTATCTTCTTTTTCGTGGCACGTACATCCTGCAGATCCAGGCGCGCAACCGGGCCCGAGTCCTGCATCAGGCCCATTGCCATGCTGGCCTGGTAAACCGCAGTAGAGCCGCCCGCAGCGCCAACGAGGTTCAGAAAATGTCTGCGCGACAGATTTTTTTTCATACCAATGACTTCGACTTTAACGATTGATTCTGCACGGAGAGTTTGTACAGCCTGCCCAGCTTAAGTTCCCTATTCATTGCCCACCTCGTCACCTGATGGTTTCGCCAAACAGGAACAGGTCGGTCAGGAGCGCACGCAGATGGATTGATGCGTTCAGGTTGTCGACCAGCTCAGAGCTGATCTTGTCTTGTGCCATCACGAGGGAAATTGCCGCAATCGACTTTCTTGCGTCATCCACAATGACGGTTGAAAAGTCGTTTTCATCTGTCGCCAAAATAGTGGCTATTCCGGCGGCGGCTTCTGACATACCCGCCAGTGTCGTCCGGACGTCAGCGTTGTCGTCGTCAGTTTCGCGGCCCTGGGCGGCATACGCCAGCAGAAACTCATAGCCAGCTTCAATGACTTCAATGTATTCGTGCAGAGAATTACTCACGGTTTTTGCATCCCGCTGGTCTGTCGTCAAAAGGTTTTTGGAGTGTCAGGCGTTTTCGTCTGGAGACCAGCGCGCCGGATCGTGGTTCGCTTCCATCTCTTCGCGCGAAATCCAGCCTTTGATCATTGATCTTGTGTAGAAGAGTTTTTCAGGCCGAATCGCGAAGTAGATATGCAGACAAATGACGCCAATCAGTGCCAGAGTAGACAATCCGTGAATGAAAAACACCAGGCCCACGGCTATCTCGGACTGCGAGTTTGCGGCTTCCCACCACGGCGACTCTATCCACGCAAACATGAAGAATCCACTGATGATGACCAGCAATGTCAGCACGGTCACGATAGCGTGCATGCTTTTCTGAGCGACTGAATACTTGCCCGGCTTGTTCGCTTTCTCGAACGGGTCCTGCAGGTCTTTGCGCCCAATCCACATTTTGCCGCCTTCTTTGAAAAACAACGAGCGAACAATGTGAATAAGCACGACGACAGTCAACGCGATGCCTGCAATCCAGTGAATCTCTAGCCACACGAATTCGATGCCGATAATCGGCAGTACACCGGTGATCAGCAACACCACGACACTAACCGCCATTACCCAGTGAAACATACGGTCTATCATCGCGTGGCGATTGACACGCGCACCCTCGGCGGATGGTTTTTCTGTGCGTTTCTGAGTTGCCGAGTAAATGGCATGTGCGGCGATTGCAACGAATGCAGCGACGACGACCAGCCAAAGCAGGTCCCACGAAACTCCGCGCAGAACTTCTGTTCCCCAGACATCGTTTTTGTATGTGGCGAAATCCAATGGCTTAACCTCGCATCGCTCGCCGCACCAGGTTTTCCATCAGCGGCAGCTTGAAGTGATTGTAGTTGAGTGGTTTGGCGCCCTCGCTCGCGAGCGTGGCAACAGCATCTGCATTTTCGTCGGACAGTGTTTTTCCGCGCACTGCATTTTCGACATTTCGTAGACGATGCGGCGTGCACGATACGCCACCGCAAACGAAACGGCTGTCGGCAATGGTGTCGCCATCGAATTCCATTGCGACTGCAATACTGACAAGCGCGAAATCCCATACATCCCGGTCCGCGACTTTTTCAAAATAGAATCTTTTGCCGGCCCACTTTGCCGGCAATCGAACGGCCGTCAGAATCTCGTCGGCTTCAAGAGAGGTCATCTGATTGATGTGGGTTGCCGGCCCGACGAAAAAGTCCTCGGCCGAAATGGTTCGCTGACCGGCAAGACTCGTGACAACCATGCTGGCATCAAGGGCGACCAATGCGGTTGCTGTGTCTGATGGGCTGACGGCAACGCAGCGGCTGGCACCAAAAACCGCATGCTCGCGGTTCATGGATTCGGCGCCGTTTGCATAGCAGCTATTGCCACCGGCGCGATAACAATCCAGGCCGCGGCGGTAATACCAGCAACGCGTGTCCTGCACGAGATTGCCGCCCAATGTCCCCACATTTCGAATCTGTGGGCTGGCGACTCTGCCGGCTGCCTGCGCCAATACTTCGAAATCCCGATTGATTCCCTCATCGCGAATAATGTCGCGCAGCGTTGTTGTTGCGCCGATTTCCACACCGCCATCGACTGCGCGAATTCCGCGCAGGGCATCGATGCCATTCAGGTCGATCATGGCCTGTGGGTTCTTGGCGCGGTCTTTGAGCCAACCGTAGGTGTCCTGCGCCGAGCAGCCAGCCGTCATCGCCAAATCGATCGGCGAGGTTTAATGCATCGTCCAGAGCAGTTGGCTGATAGAGCTGGACGTCAGGCATTACATCGAAAGAAGCCATCGTAACCTCAGAAGTTATTTGTTTGCAGTGGCAGGAATGATTGTTCGCGGCCCGTCACATGATTGACGATCATATCCGGACTGATGGGCGTCCGACCGAAAATGTGGCCATCGAGTGCGTCCGATATTGCCGAAGTCAGTGCTGCAACTGCACAACCCATCGCGGGCTCGCCGATGCCCCGAGCACCGAAGGGGTTTTGTGGATCGGCAATATCGACAGCGCCGGTCCGGGTGACCGAAGGGACATCCAGGTAGGTCGGTATGCCACATTGGTGATAGCTAATATTGGCGGGCAATCCGTTTTGCGGGTCATACACATGACGTTCCAGTCCGGCCATGCCCATTCCCCAGACCGCACCGCCTTTCATTTGCTGCGCCAGCCCCTGCGGATGCAGGACCGTGCCGCACTCAGCGATACCAACATAGTCCAGGATGTCGTACTTGCCGGTTTCGAGGTCAAGTTCGATTTCGACGAACGCACAGGCAAGGCCAGGTATCGTGCCTTCCTGGTGTAGATTATCTTTGGCTGCCGCAATAAGACCACTGCCGGCCAGGTTTTGCACGGACCGCTGCGTGATTTCATGAATATCATCCGGCCAGGTTTGTCCGCTGTACTCACCGCCCAGTCGAATCGCCCGCGCAGCGATCGCACCGTAGGACATACCCTGCGCCGCGTTGTCACTCAGATATACACGTTGGCCGTCGATATCGTAGTCGTCCGGTTCGCCGCCCATCGTATTCGCGGCAATCAACTTCATTTTGCGCAATGCGTCCATCGCTGCAACGTAGTTGGTTCGGGTGTGCGCGAATATTGAGACACTTCCGGCCTGGTAGGAATTCCACGGTAAATTTTCCTCGCTGCTGCCGTGGTGTATGACGCAGTTCTCCCAGTCACACTTCAGCACTTCGGCCGCGGCGCGTGCGGTTGATGCGTAGGAGTAAGTACCGAGGTTGCCTACGCCAGTATGAATGTGCAGCTTTCCATCGGGGGTAATTCTCAACAGGCCATCGAACCCCGTTGCACCGGCAGAGTGATAACCCTGCCCAATTCCAAGCCCGCGTACTTTCGAACCGGTTTTTTTCGGCAGGTTGCGGCGGGTCTCCCAGTCGAACATCAGGGCACCCTGATCCAGCGCCTCGTCAAGATACGCGCTGGTAACCGGATCCTGGTCGGCACCCATTGTCGTCTTGTTGTTTGCTGCATTTATCTTGCGTACCGCGAGTGGATCGAGACCTAACTCCTTCGCTGCCTTGTCCATGATCGGGGCCATGACCGCTGCAATCTGGTTTTCTCCCGGCCCGCGTTGCGCGCCTCTTGGTGTTGTGTTGGTGAGAACGGGCAGGCCGCGAAAGCGCATCGAGTCGGGGTCGTACACAATGGAAATCGCGCGGCCTCCTGACGATGCGTCGCCACCGGCCGCGTTGGCACCGATGTCTTCAATGATGAACACATCGGTTGCGGTGGCTTTGCCGTTTTCTGCAAAGCCCATGCGAATCCAGCCCTGAAAACCAACCCGCGCCGAGCCCATGTAGTATTCCTGTTCCCGGGTTACTCGCAGCTGTACCGGCCTGCCTATCTTTTTCGAGAAATACCCGGGCAATGCGGCAATCGGATATGCGCCAATCTTGGATCCGAAACCACCGCCGGTGTTTTC
>QIHS01000438.1 GCA_003229095.1 Woeseia sp.
CTTTGGAATAACTGATCTCGCCCATTCGAAAAGCCTCACTGATTTTCGGCAGATCGCCAAGTGCCTTAGCCACTCGCACTTTCTCCCGAGCCGCATTCATGCCGATACCGCATTTCCAGTTCAACCAATGCGCACAGGAACAGACACCGGTGTGCTTCCACAGCCCGTCCTGCTCAAACTCTCGGATCTTGACCAGCAAGTCGTAGGTCGCTGCCGTGATAAAACCAAACAGCTCGGTAATCTCATCACTGAGCTGATCGGAGCGGACGTATTCGGGGTGTGATCCGGCTGAAATAAGGGGCATGGCGGGGGTTCTCAGCAGGCAAACAAAAGCTGGACGAATAACCAGTATTATACGCCTATCTCACTGATATTACTGCACTATTCCCACCCAGGTCCCAAGGATTAAGCCTGCCAAATCGAGGGGCTAAAACGGGTAAAACGGGGACATCCACTATTTTCAACCTGAATCGGGAGCGTGCCAATTCAATGGATGTCCTGAATCATCCCTTCGATGGATGTCCTGAATCATCCCTCTGAATCATCCCTTCGATGGATGTCCTGAATCATCCCTCTCTGAATCATCCCTCTGAATCATCCTTTTAGCGAAGACCCAAATCGGGATATTCGTCATTTCGGCCGAAATCTCAAACGGTTCCTTTCGATCGATGTCCCGAACTTGTCACCAGTGTTTGGCAAAGCCAATGCAACTTGACTATTATCTTGACTATCTCAGATCGCCAGCACTGGATACTAACGAGAGATCGTAAATTGAAGAGAGTTAGCGACTATAAATATCTCGTTGCGGCGATATTTTTCAGCCCTGTGGTCGGAACATTTATTGGGCTCTCCGTTGCCGATATCGGCCTTTTGTTTATGATGGACTTCAATTCGTGGGTTCATAATCTTCCAATGCTGATTGTGAGCAACGCAGCAACAGCATTAATTGGGATCGTTTTCAGTCTGCCAGTAGTAGTTCTATATGGTGTGCCCGTGTTCTTTTTCTTGAGATGGTTGAAATTGCAAACTTTTTGGATGTTCGGTTTATTTGGCATACTACCGACGACCATTGGCACACTCGTTTCATGGTTCTATCAAGACGCAGCGTTATTGGATTATGCCTACTCTTATTCTCGCGGAGCTCTGACCGGCCTATCTGTGGCCTGCATTTTTTGGTTCATAGCTGTAAATTTCCCGGCACGGATGAACAAACGACGAGAAGCGAACAGACACTTTTCTCAAATCGGATGAAATACAAGATACGGGGCGGCGAGGGGGTCTCGCAAAACGCCGGCCTTTTCGACTACAGGCAAGCAAAACCCCGGCTAGTATTCACGGGTTTGATTGAAGCTTATGTCCGGCCAGCGCTCCTCGGTGAGTGCAAGGTTTACTTTGCTGGGTGCGATGTACACCAGGCTGTCGCTGTGATCCAGCGCGAGATAATCGTGCGCCTTCTTCTGAAATTCCTGCAATAATTTTTCATCATCGGTTACGACCCAACGCGCCGTGGCAACGTTGATTGGTTCAAGCCTCAAATGGGGACATCCATTATTTCAGCCCAAATAGGGAACGCGCCCGTTCGATGGACGTCCTGAATTATGCATCAGATCTAGTAATTCGTTGTAAATGACCTTTGATATTTTGTCAGCTTTCCATTACAGTCCTGTGTATCAAGCATACTTGACTTAATGACAATGAGGACTGACATAGTGAATGACATTCAGAAAAGAAGGAGTTTGTGGGAGACGATGAAAAGCTGCTCGGGTACGAAGGCTGACCGACGAAACCAATACTGGTTTGTTGCATGGTGCTTCGCCTGGGCAGTGGTTTTTGTGGCCAGCAGTTGGGCACTGAAGTCTGACTACGAATTTGCGACGCCGACCAACTGGATTATTGCGCTGATCCCTAACCTGTTCGGCATAGGAGTTGTTCTGGCCTACATGAACTTTCTTCGCAGGGCAGATGAGCTGATTCAAAAAATCCAGATGGAGGGTCTTGCGTTTGGATTCGGAATCGGCCTGTTTTTCGGACTTGGATACCAGTTGCTGGAAAAGGCAGGAGCACCGCCGTTGGCTGTGGACGATATGGGGCTGGTGCTGATCGGTGGCTGGGTGCTCGGTCAGATATTTGCCTCTGGACGCTATCGATGAAGAACCGACTTCGAGTTCAGCGCGCAGAGCGCGAGTGGTCGCAGGCGACGCTTGCCGAGAAACTCCAGGTATCCCGACAGACCGTCAACGCGATTGAGACCGGCAAGTACGATCCGGGGCTGCCGCTCGCATTCAAGATTGCGAAATTATTCGGAATGACGATCGAGGAAGTCTTTGAACCCGATGACGACGCCAACCGACGTAAATAGCTGAATTTGACAGCGGACGGAGCGTCGGACTCAAATGGGCGGACTAAAATTGGGACATCCACTATTTTCAACCTGAATCGGTAACGGCATTCAGTTGCAAGGGATACACTTGTTACCCGAAAAACCGATTCATAGCGACATGAGGAACCTCTTCAATGAACATGCGATCAACACTTGTCTTGGTTTGTTGGCCATTCTTAGTTTCCCCGTCGTTTGCTGGAGATCGCGAAATCGCAGAACTTTGTGATCGATTGGAGACAGTTCAAAAGGCATCTGGCATTCCTGGGCTACGTCACATGGCGTTTCATCCATATGCACAACCGGTGAGAGGGTAATTGGCGCTGGCATTCTTGTACAAAATGATGATCCTTGGGACATTGGATCGACTGCAAAGGCGATGACATCGGCATTGGTTGCGAGGCTCGTCGAGAATGGTGTTGTTGACTGGGACGACACAGTCGGGGAAGTGATCGGCGATCTGGTTCCCAGTATGGACCCTGGATACGAACTGCTTACATACAGACATCTGTTGAGTCACAGGGCAGGTGTGCCATTCGACCTAACCGATTGGGAGCACGATCAATTTTCTGGAAATCCCGACCAACGTGATCTCGTCAGCGACCGACTTATCTACGCCAAACTTGTTTTGGATGAACCACCTGGCTCCGAGGCAGGGGCACGAACTGAGTACTCAAATGCCGGCTATGTGATCGCGGGAACAATGTTGGAAAAATCTGCTGGCAAAAGTTTTGAGACCCTACTGCAAGAAGAGCTCTTCGCTTCGCTGGAGATCACGAGCGCAAGATTTGGGGCACCCGAGAATGTGGGCAAAATTGACGCCCCTCGGGGCCATGGACTGGGGCCGGATGGCAAGACGCTAATAGCCGTCTCGGGCATCGACGCAATCAACGTTCCCGTAGGGGCTCCCGCGGGTGCCATTCGATTGAATTTGGAAGATTATTCTCGATTCTTGGTCGATCAACTGCGTGGCGCACGTAGAAGCGGTGATACTTTCCTGAGCTACGACAGCTACGAAGTACTGCACAGCCCACCATTCGGGTTTGATACCACCACCGAGAACGAAACGGCGGAAGGCTATGCGATGGGTTGGGTAGTCCGAGACGATATGATCTACCACTCAGGCGACAGCATAAATTGGCTAGCGCTAACGGTGATTTGGCCTGAGAAAGATCGACTTGTGGCAGTCGTTGCGAATGATGGGCGTGGACAGGTGGTGTGGGCGAAATTCGGAGAATTGATAGAGTTCGCAAAGTATCTGCCAATTCCTGATGCTGAATAGCATTCAGCTTCACGCTGGTGCTCATTCGCAACAACATAATTCAGGCAAGCAAAGTCCGGGCTAGTACTCCCGCGTTTTGTTAAAGCTTATGTCAGGCCATCGCTCTTCGGTTAACGCCAGGTTAACTTTGCTGGGCGCGATGTAGACCAGGCTGTCACTATGATCCAGCGCAAGATTGTCATGCGCCTTCTTCTTGAACTCCTGCAATTTTTTATCATCTTCAGTAACGACCCAACGTGCCGTGGCAACATTGATGGGTTCAAACTGACACTGCACTTTGTATTCGTCTTTCAGCCGGTGCGCGACCACATCGAATTGCAACGGGCCTACCGCACCAAGAATGAGGTCGTTGTTGCGCATAGGTTTGAATAATTGTGTCGCACCCTCTTCGCACAATTGGGACAGTCCTTTCTGCAATGCTTTGAGTTTCAGCGGGTCTTTTAAAATTGCGCGTTGAAAAATCTCCGGTGCGAAGCTGGGGATTCCCGAAAACTTCAAGTCTTCGCCGCGCGTAAAACTGTCCCCGATATTGATCGTGCCGTGATTGTGCAAACCGATGATAGGCCGATTCCGTTTTCATTCGGTCAGCGGCCATAAACGTAATCGCATCCGCGATTTTCATTTCCTTGCCCGAGCGAATGTGTTTCAGGCGTATGCCTTTTTCATACTCGCCGGAACATATCCGCATAAATGCAATTCGATCACGATGGCCAGGGTCCATGTTCGCCTGAATCTTGAAAATGAATCCTGTCAGGTCTTCCTCGTCTGCCTGCACAGTGCGAGTATCGGCCTCTCGCGGCCCTGGCGGCGGTGCGTACTCGACAAATTCGTCCAGCAATTCACGAACGCCAAAATTCGAAATTGCAGAGCCGAAAAACACCGGTGACTGCTTTGCCGCCAGGTATTGATCCAGATCAAACGCCGGGCACGCACCTTTGACCAGTTCAACTTCCTCGCGAAACCGGTCGGCGTCATCACCAAGAATCTGCGTTGCCTCCGCCGAGTCCAGACCCTCGACGATCTCAATCGTCGATGCTTTTTCCCGATCCTCTGTCACATACACATAAATACGATCTTTGAGCAGATGATAAACGCCCTTTAACGACCGACCCATGCCAATCGGCCAGGTGACTGGCGAACACTCAATGCCGAGTACCGATTCGATCTCGTCAAGCAATTCAACCGGCTCGCGCCCTTCGCGGTCGAGCTTGTTGATGAACGTCATAATTGGCGTGTCACGCAAACGGCAGACTTCCATCAGCTTGATCGTTCGCCGCTCCACACCCTTGGCGCAATCGATGACCATCAACGCCGAGTCGACAGCGGTCAGGGTGCGATAAGTGTCTTCGGAGAAGTCTTCATGACCTGGTGTATCGAGCAGATTGACGACGCACCCGCGATAGGGAAACTGCATGACTGAAGACGTCACGGAGATGCCACGTTGCTGCTCCAGTGCCATCCAGTCCGAAGTCGCATGGCGGCTGGCCTTGCGACCCTTCACCGTGCCGGCCATGTTGATGGCACCACCGAACAACAACAGTTTCTCGGTGAGGGTGGTTTTCCCGGCATCCGGGTGCGAGATGATGGCGAAAGTGCGCCTCTTGCTCACTTCCTCTTGAATAGATGACATGGGAACCAGATCGTTGCGGGATTCGAATCGCGGGCAGTGTAACCGGAGTACGCTAACCCTGCCAGAGATGCCTTGATATTCGGCGGCTAAGGCCCTTTTTTCAGGACTTTGGAATGGAATACACGGCGGCATCTTCGCGACCGGCATTCGCCTGATAATAGGCAGGCCTTTCGGCGATTTGTCGGAAGCCTCTTTTAGCATACAGGGCAATCGCTTTTTCATTTGACGGTCGAACCTCGAGAAAGACTTCTTTTACGTCCTCCCGTCGCGCCCAATCAAGGACCTCATCGAGCAGCCGCTCGCCGTATCCAAGGTCGCGGAATGAAG
>QIHS01000140.1 GCA_003229095.1 Woeseia sp.
AGTTCAAACATTTCGGTCAGATCTCTGCCTGCCTGACCGCCCCCACCGCCACGATTGTTTGCCTGTAAAGAAACACTAATGTCCGTAAACACAGCTTCCGCGGCCAGCAAATGTTGTAACGCTTCCTGTTCCGGCAATATTGCCTGCTCCAGCTCAATTTCACCGAGCCGCTCGGCCGCGGGAATCATCGCCTGACCTGCTTTCTCCAGATGCTCAACGAAGTTCGTGCTTGTGTGCGGCGTGCAAGCGTCTCCACCTGTTCGCGCAAAGTTGTCTGCACTCGCGACAACAGGGCCGCATTATCGGAAACATAGGCCGGGTCATTCCGCCGGCCCTCCTGATCTTCGCGGATCAGGTTCCAGGTCGATACGATAATTTCTCTTTGCCGCTGGGATATCTCGTTCTGCTGCCCGCCCTGCTGGCCCCCGCCACCTCCCGATTGCTGCGATTGGGAATAACGCCGGTCAAACGGCTGCACATCGATGAAAAAGATGTCTGTCCGTGCCGAATTCTGGCGATCCGTCGCAATCGCATAGTAGGAAATCAGATCGCCTGGAACCAGTGCGCCGTTGTCCTCGTAGGACTCATTGTCCTCGTTGTCTGACAACGATTCCAAGAAAAACACGTGTTCGATCTGTGCCACATCGGTATTCACCGGCAGGTCGACGCCTTGCCAGTCGGCGCCGTTTACGGAGTAGCGCAGTTCAAGCGACTCAAGCAAATAGTCATCTTCCGCGGATATTCTTGCCGTCACCTCTT
This sequence comes from Woeseia sp., assembly GCA_003229095.1. Classification (GTDB taxonomy): domain Bacteria; phylum Pseudomonadota; class Gammaproteobacteria; order Steroidobacterales; family Woeseiaceae; genus SZUA-117. The sequence goes on from QIHS01000140.1 coordinate 760, forward strand.
CAATGCTGCTGGCGCTCCAGTCCCTACCCGGTCGCGCAAATTCTATTTTTGGAATTTCATCGTCAAGCAAGGTGATGAAGTAGTCATCGGTCAGCCTGATTTGTTCACCACCGACATTTGCCGCAACAAAATACTGACCGTCCTGCAGCACATCGAACGTCGCTGTCGCGGTCTCCCCATCCAGTCGCAGTGGAATTTTCCGGCCATCGACAATCAGATCACCGGCTGCCATTTGCCGGTCGGCAACAAGCTGAATTTCGATTTCAGTTTGTGCAAGCGCCCGCACATCACCACCGGGATCGTCCGTCTCCTCCGCTCTGCCGGTCCATTCCGGAAAGCGGTATGTCACTACATTGATCTGGTATGTCTGGCTGCGAACGTTTGCTGCCGATACAAAATATTCCAACGGTTCGCGAACCGAGAAAAACGTGAACTCGAAATTTTCGTTCAGGTCTGACATCTCAACCTGTTGCCACTCAGACTCACCAAATCGAGCATGCACCCAGGCTTGTCCAGGCTCGAAACCCTGCATGGTCGCGCGAACATTGACGGTGCCACCCTTTCGAATACCGTCATCGCCTGGCGACACATTAATGTTCTGCGGTGGCAGCAAATCGGAGAACGCCCAACCGAACCACAAGTGACGCGCGCCATAGGCGTAATTTCCGGGGCCGGCAATCATGAAGAACAGCAGTGCTGCAGCCGAGATGCCGGCGACGCCCAGTGCCAGCGTGAAATCTTTTTGCGGAATGCGGGATTCAGGTGAATTATCAACCGCGACACGCAGAGAATCCTCTGCCAGCAATTCCGCCATCGGATTGCGGCTACCGTCAATCTGGACCCAGGTCTGCACTCGACCGCCGAACCCGGGCGCGCGTGCTTCGATATCGTCAGAGCCGTCCTGTTCGACATGCCGGCCTGGCAGGATCAGTCGCCACCAGATGATAGCAGCCAGCGCACCAACCAGAATGAGGCGCGAGGTAATCACCACGTCATCCGGGAATCCCTGCCGAATGGCCACGCTGATACTGATCAAGGTAATCGCGAGCGCAGACGAAAAGAGCATGGCAAGGCCACGCGCCATGATGAGCTGTTTCAGGCGCAACCTGAACAGGCGAAGATACCGCTCGAATTCATGGGTTGAACCCATGTGCGCTCCATGCATATGACTGCTTAGCAGTATGATCGCAGAATGCGGCTATGGTTCACAACGAAAAGACACTTTCACAGGCGCCAGCGTCGCCCAGGCCGCCAGCAGCCAGTAAGTTAACGCCTTACGGAATTAGCCCGTATGGGACTCACTGGCACAATGGGCACAGCCGTTGACGTTGGAGTAATAGGCAAGAGCTGCACTGAGGGCCGCTGAACTCGAGTTATAATCACCCAGGAAAATAAGGGAACTCTTGTCGGGCAAGAGAGGACATTCCCCCGAATGTAGTTCGTGTTTGCCGTTGTTTTTGAATTTCTTGTTCAGGTGATATCGCTTCAGCATTTTGTTGTTTTTTCGCGCCTTTTGATCGCTGGTATGGACTGGGATCCCAAAGGGGCGTAAGACTATCGACCGCGGAGATTATTGACAGGTGGTGCTTGGCAACACTGAGTTTCCTATGCCTTTGGAGACGGGTATGTTTGAGTTAACTAAGTTCGCCGGGCGCGAAACGCCAATTCGAGATTGGTATCTATCAACCTCTTTTTTTTGCCAATTCGTCGGCAAAGAACCACCGGCTGCCAGGGTATCTGATTCCATGCCAAATTTGGGAGAGTCGCAACAAATACGCAGAAAATCGTGGCGATACCGCTTCGTACCAAGTGTTCCGGGATTCTTTTGCCTGAAATGCAAATTGGTATCACAGCCAGACAAACCGGAATTGCCAAATGAATTCAGTTGACGCGGAAGTGTTCAACAAAGTAGCTGAAACATTGAGCTTCACAAAGGCAGGTCGGCTATTGGGCATGACTCGCTCCGCCGTCAGCAAAAGGATCGCCAGACTGGAAAAAGATCTGGCGGTCGTCCTTGTGAACCGAACACCAAGGAGCATCAGCCTTACTGACGCCGGTCGAAACTTCTATCGACACTCACAAGAGATCGACAATGCACTGCGGCAGGCGAAAGAATCGGTACGCGGGACACACTCTACGCCAAGTGGGAAATTGTCCTTTACAATGCCGACCAGCCTTGGCTCGGCACTAATGCCCGCATTGATGAGGGAGTTCAATCGAGACTGGCCGGAGATCGAACTCAGTATTAATCTCGATGAGCGATATGTTGATGTCGTGGGTGATGGCTATGACGTTGCAATTCGCCTGGCAAAAAAACTTGATAACTCCACCCTGATGTTCCGCAAGCTTTGCAGCACACCACAAGTGCTGGTCGCATCTCCCGAGTATTTGAAGACTCACGGTCGGCCAACAACGATAAACGATCTGAAAAAACACAAGTGCCTCGCGGTTGCCCATATGAGCAAGCGAACTTTCGTGTGGCGTTTTAAGGGGCCCGAAGGTGCTGTCGAAGTTCCGGTGAATTGCCCAATAACGGCGAACAATGACCTGGCAATCGTACTGGCGACGTGCCTGGGAAATGGTATTTTTTATATTCCCAGAATTCTGGTTGCGAGTGAGCTGAAGACAGGCTATTTGGAAATCGTTCTTCCAGAATACCAATCTGTTCGCGAGTATGGTGTCTACGCTGTCTACCCAAACAAAAATCCGCCTGCGCGCGTCGAAGCCTTCATAGAGTTTGTCACAAGAAATCTTGAAAAGATTGAAGTCTGGAATCGATGGGAACCACTGCAGTAGCATTCAACTTGTCTTACCTGGAATAGACACCACTCAATTTCATGGGTCGGATTCATACGCGCTCCCTGCATT
>QIHS01000129.1 GCA_003229095.1 Woeseia sp.
CCGCTACCCGCGAGGATACTAAGCGTTTGCGTGAATCGTGCGGTGTTGATGCCGCGGGTCAGCCTGCCGACAATGGGCATGCGTAACAGCATGTGGTGATAACGCCGCCTTGGCCCGTCGCGTTTAAGAAGATGCTTGATGCCAATGACCAGCAATACGATTACGGCAATGATGACGAACCAATAGTCGCGAATAAAATCGCTGAGCCAGATGATGATGCGTGTAAGCAATGGCAGTTCTTCATCAAACTTGTCAAAGATGTCAACGATTTTCGGAACGACGACAGCAAGCATGAAACTGATGATGGCGATGGAAGTAACAACCAGTGCAATCGGATAAATTAATGCGTTCCTGACTTGCTGCTGCAGAACCTGGCGCGATTCAGTGAAATCGGCCAGCCGATTGAGCACAGCGTCCAGGTGGCCGGTTTGTTCACCGGCGGCAATCGTCGCGATGTAGATTTCCGGAAAGGCTTTCGGGAAGTCGCCGAGTCCATCGGCAAGAGAGTGGCCCTCCATGACACGGGAGCGGACGCCCATCAGAATAGACTTGGCACGCGGATTCTCGTTTTGCTGGCTGACCGCAAGCAAGGCCTCCTCCAACGGCAGACCGGCTTCGACAAGTGTCGCAAGCTGTCGAGTGAGAAGTGCAAGGTCGCTGGCAGAAAGGCCTTTGCGGAATGAACCGCCCGACTGTCGCTGTCGGCTGGATTCCTTTTTTGCAATTTCTGTCACGCTGACGGGCAGCAGGCCACGTTCTCGAAGCGCTTGCCGGACGAGTTTCGGCGTATCGCCCTCCAGCAGGCCTTTCGATTCTTTGCCCTTCTTGTCGAGTGCTACATATTCAAACGCGCCCATGCTTTTCTCTCGACAAAATTTGGTAAGCAGAAATATTAATCGGGAATTCCCTAGTCTTCGCGAGTGACGCGCAGAACTTCTTCGAGCGTGGTGTCACCCGCGAGAACGCGGCGGCGTCCATCATCGCGGATGCTCGGCGTCAGCGTTCTCGCATACTTTTCGAGTTCCTGTTCGCTAACACCATCATGAATCATGGTGCGCATCGTATCGTCGATGACGATCAGTTCGTATATACCGGTACGTCCCCGAAAACCAGTCGCCTCATCGTCGCTGGGGCGAAAGAGGGTAGGCGGATTGGTCGGATCCACATTCAGACTGCGGCATTCGTATTCGCTGGCGACATAAGGCACCTTGGTTTCATCGTCGAGTACGCGGACCAGTCGTTGTGCGATAACGCCGATCAGGCTCGATGACAGAAGAAACGGTTCTACGCCCATGTCTCGCAACCGCGTGACTGCGCCGGCGGCGGTGTTGGTGTGTAGGGTCGAGAGTACGAGGTGGCCGGTCAAACTCGCTTGCACTGCGATTTCGGCGGTTTCAATATCTCGGATTTCGCCCACCATGACGACATCGGGATCCTGGCGCAGAATTGCTCGCAGTCCGCGCGCAAAAGTCATATCAACTTTGGTATTGACCTGCGACTGACCAATGCCATCGACAAAATACTCGATCGGATCTTCGACAGTCATGATATTGCGGCTGTTATCGTTTATCCGTTCCAACGCTGCATAAAGTGTGGTGGTCTTGCCCGAGCCAGTGGGCCCGGTGACCAGAATAATGCCATGTGGCTTGTGGATAAGTTCATCCATCATGTCCTTCGATTTCGATTCCATGCCCAGCGAGGTGAGATTGAGTCGACCGGCCTGTTTGTCTAACAGCCGCAACACGACTCTTTCGCCATGGCCCGAGGGCATGGTCGATACGCGAACGTCGACCGCGCGTCCGGCAATTTTCAGGGAAATTCGGCCGTCCTGCGGCAATCGTTTTTCAGCGATATCCAGTTTTGACATGACTTTGATTCTGGATACCACCAGCGGCGCCAGTGCACGCCGGGTCTGCAGCACTTCCTGCAATACACCATCAATTCGGAAACGCACGCCAAGCCTGTTTTCGTATGGCTCAATGTGGACGTCGGACGCGTTTTCCTTAATAGCTTCGGTCAGCACCGCATTGATAAAACGAATGATCGGTGCATCGTCGTCGCTTTCCAGCAGGTCGGAGGGTTCCGGAATGTCCTGCGCGACCTGAAGCAGGTCGGTATGTTCGTCAAGATCACCGACCATTTGCATGGCCATCTGACTGCCTTGCTCATACGCTTGTTGCAACATGCCGTCGAATGCATCCGAAGAGACGCGCGTAAGTTTCAAGCGCATGCCCACGAAACGCCTGGCTTCGGCGAGGCTCAATGGAGATGCGCCGGTTCGGTATACGGCTTGCGCGATGCCGTCTTCGATCTCGCGGATCAGAACACCATGTCGTTTCGCGAAGGAAAACGGCAGTGGCTTTGCCACAACGTCCACAGGCGAAGCGTCGTCCGTGTCTTCAGGCGCGCCTTCCAGCACGATTTCTGTCATCTGCTCTTCCATAAGCGAATTCCGCCGGGACTCCTAACGCTCATCCGCCGGTGCGTCGTCCGTCGCGGGCGGCGATTCGTATTCAAGACTTTCGACAGGCGGCAGCACTGGACGGGTTGCGCCTGGCATCAATTCTACACGTCCACCTTGTTGCACATTTCGAATCGCATTGTATTTGGCATTGGTCTCAAAACTGGTAATATCTTCGCTCTGATAAAAACCATGAGATTCGTTTTGACGAGATTGGATGTGCGATTGCGGAACAGGTTTCCCAAAATCGGGATGCTGCCCAGAATGGGTACCCGTTGATCGTTCTCACGAAGCGTTTCCTCAATGAGGCCACCGAGGACAAGAATGCCACCGTCTTCGACGATGACGGTGGTATCAATCGTACGTTCGTTCGTAATGAGGTCGGCCGCGCCTTCAGATGATGAGGCAATACTGGAGACCTCCTGTGAGATTTGCAGCAGCAGGGAGGTGCCTTCGTTAATCTGTGGCGTTATCGTCAGTTTGACACCCACCTGTTCGCGCTGAATTGTCTGGAACGGGTTGACGGCGCCACCCACTCCGCCGGCATTTGAGAACGAACCGGACAGGAAGGGTACTTCCTGTCCCACACTGAGCGTCGCTTCTTCATTGTCCGTTGTGACGATGGTTGGCGTTGAAATGATGTTGGTATCTGCATCGCCGCGCAATGCGTTCAGGATTGCGGCAAAACTGGTTCCGGAATCCG
>QIHS01000347.1 GCA_003229095.1 Woeseia sp.
GTAGACAGCATCATCCGTGACCTCATGGACATCGCGATCAAGATGACGCGCGAAGAAGAGATGAGCAAAGTTCGTCACCGTGCAGAAGACGATGCCGAGGAAAGAATCCTCGACACGCTGCTGCCACCGCCAACGTCTTCTGCGGGCTTCACCCCGGTCAGTGAAACCGACGATCAAAATAGCGATACGCGGCAGAAATTCCGCAAGATGCTGCGCGAGGGAAAACTGGACGACAAAGAGATCGAAATCGATGTGCAGGTCATGCCGGTCGGCGTAGAAATTATGGCCCCACCTGGCATGGAGGAAATGACCAGTCAATTGCAGGGCATGTTCCAGAACATGGGCACCAATCGACAGAAAACCAAAAAACTCAAGGTGAAAGACGCGCTCAAACTGCTCACCGATGAAGAAGCAGCGAAGATGGTGGACGAGGAGGAGCTTAAATCCAAGGCGCTTGAAGCTGCAGAACAACATGGCATCGTGTTTCTGGATGAACTCGATAAAGTAGCGCGGCGATCTGAAACTGCCGGCGCGGATGTATCACGCGAAGGTGTGCAGCGAGACCTGCTGCCGTTGGTCGAGGGGTGCACCGTCAACACCAAGTACGGCATGGTCAAGACCGATCACATTCTGTTCATCGCCTCCGGCGCGTTTACCATTTCCAAACCCTCCGACCTGATTCCGGAACTGCAGGGCCGCTTCCCGATCAGAGTCGAACTCAAGTCGCTCACCACCGAGGATTTCGTGCGCATTCTGACCGAGCCGGATGCATCGCTGACCTCTCAATACAAAGCACTGATCGGCACCGAAGAAGTAGATCTCGAATTTACCGAGTGCGGCGTGAGACGACTTGCTGAAGTCGCCTTCCAGGTCAATGAAAACACCGAGAATATTGGTGCGCGGCGCCTGCATACGGTGATGGAACGACTGTTGGAAACGATTTCGTTCGAAGCGTCGGACAAAAGCGGCCTTGCCGTAAAAGTCGATGCCAACTATGTCGATGATCACCTGGCCGAACTATCGAAAGATGAAGATCTTTCGCGATACATTCTCTAATCGATTGGCAGCCGCGGGAAAACGATGGACCATCAACCCAGTGAGATCAGGCTGCAAAAAAAATCCCGGCAGCTCAGCATCGATTTTGAAGATGGCAGTCAGTTCGAACTGCCGTTCGAATACCTGCGTGTCTATTCGCCCTCCGCGGAGGTCAAAGGCCATGGACCCGGGCAGGAGACGCTGCAAACCGGCAAGGAAAACGTGCGGGTCACGGCGCTGGAACCCGTCGGGCACTATGCGATTCGCATCGTTTTTGACGATGGTCATAACACCGGCCTGTACACCTGGAAATACCTGTACGAGCTCGGTGCAGAACGTGAACAACGCTGGCAGTCTTACCTCGACCGCCTGAACGCAGCAGGGTATCCTCGTCAGCCCGTTTGATTTCGCGTGATCCATGAGCAAAGAAACGACACATTTTGGCTATGAGTCCGTGGCAGCGGAAGACAAGGCCGGACGCGTCAAAGCCGTTTTCGATTCGGTTGCAGGCAATTATGACCTGATGAACGACCTGATGTCGGGCGGCCTGCACCGATTGTGGAAGCGTTTTACCGTCGAACAGGCTGCTGTCAGGCGCGGTCATTACGTGCTCGATCTCGCCGGCGGCACCGGTGACCTGGCGAAGACTTTTGCCAGGCAAGTCGGCAGCAGCGGCCAGGTTGTTCTCGCGGACATCAACGCTGCGATGCTTCAAGAAGGCCGACGAAGACTGATCGATGCCGGAATTGCGGGCAACATGGCGATCGCACAAGTCGATGCACAAAAGCTGCCCTTTGCGCCTTCCAGTTTTCATTGCATCACCATGGCGTTCGGTTTGCGTAACGTGACAGACAAGCAAGCGGCGCTTAAGTCAATGCTGTCAGTTCTGAAACCGGGCGGTAAAACAATGATTCTCGAATTCTCGCAACCAACACCTGCGCTCAAGCCCGCCTACGATCTTTATTCATTCCAAATTTTGCCATTGCTCGGCAAGCTCGTTGCAGATGATGAAACGAGTTATCAATACCTCGCAGAATCGATTCGCATGCACCCGAACCAGGAGACGCTGCTCGGCATGATGCGCGAAGCCGGTTTCGAACGGTGCCGCTACCACAATCTCGCCGGTGGCATTGTTGCCTTGCACATCGGCTACAGGATTTAGAGGCCGTATGAATCCGCTCGAAGGGATACTTAAGCCGATCACGGCCGTCATCAACCGCCAGATCAAAGCAAAGACGCCCGCTCGTGAGTTGTGCAACGAATTGTCGGGCAATGTGATGGCAGTGCGTGTATCGAATACAGCGCTCGCTGTGTACCTGACCATCAACGATGGCGAGTTGCTGCTGTCACCAGACTACCGCCAGGAGCCCGATGTCGTTCTTTCCGGTTCGCTATTCTCGCTCGCTCGTCTCGCCGCACCAGGTGGTGAAGAACTCATCCGTGACAGTAAAATTGAAATGAGCGGTGATGCGATGCTCGCGGCCCAATTCCAGAAATTATTGCGCTACGGCCGCCCCGATCTTGAAAACGAGCTGTCAACAATAGTCGGCGACGTTGCCGCACATGGTGTTGGAGAGTTTGTCCGTGGCCACGGTCGACCATGCGACAAAACGTTGGCGAATACCTGCAGGAAGAAAGTCGCGCGGTGCCGACACGAGATGAAGTTGACGCTTTTCGCGACCATGTAGGCGTTTTGCGCGATGACGTAGCGCGCGTTGAAGCGCGTTTGCGCAAGCTTTCGTCGCAACTCGATTCCCGGGACGAGGTCTAGATCATGTGGCGCAGAAAAACACTGCTGCGACTGATCAAAATCCAGCGCATATTGGTGCGTCACGGACTCGATGAGATTATTACTGCAACGCACATGCTGCGCCCATTGCGGTTTCTGTTTTACCTGTTCCCTCGATCAAGCGACATCTCTGATCCGCTTGGCAAACGACTGCGGATGGCGCTGATCGAACTCGGTCCGATTTTTATAAAATTCGGGCAGGCTGTTTCTACGCGCCGTGACCTGCTGTCAACAGAAGTGGCCGATGAACTCGCCCAATCCGCGTGCCGCCATTTCCCGCAGATGAGGCGATCGCGATTCTGGACAAGGCCTATGGCAAGTCCGTCAACGAAGTGTTTTCCCGTTTTGACAAAGAACCGTTCGCCGCAGCATCGATTGCACAGGTACACACTGCAGCGCTGCAGGATGGCACAGAAGTCATCGTCAAGCTTTTGCGTCCGGGCGTACGCGAGCAAATCGAACAAGACCTGGATGTCATGTTTGCCCTCGCCGGCCTCGCCGACAAGTACTGGGAAACGGGCAAACGCCTTCGGCCGCTCGAAATTGTTGCCGAGTATGAAAAAACCGTTCTCGACGAGTTGAACCTGGCTCGCGAAGGTGCAAACACAGCGCAGCTAAAACGAAATTTCGAAGGGAGCTGCTTTATGTACCTGACGTCTATTGGGACTATTGCCGACCTGAGGTCCTGGTGCAGGAAAGAATATACGGCACGCCCATCAGCGACATGGACGCGCTGAAAAAGGCCGGCGCCAATATCCAGGTGCTGGCAGAGAACGGTGTCGAGATTTTCTTCACGCAGGTATTTCGGCACAACTTTTTTCACGCCGACATGCACCCGGGAAATATTTTTGTTGTCGTCGACGACCCGGAAAAGCCGATCTACGCTGCCGTCGACTTTGGCATAGTTGGCACGCTGAGCCCCAGCGACCAACAATATCTCGCTGGCAATTTCCTCGCCTTTTTCGATCGCGATTACCATCGCATTGCGAAACTGCACATTGAGTCCGGATGGGTACCGCCTGGCACGCGCATAGACGAACTTGAATCCGCCGTGCGTGCCGTTTGCGAGCCCATTTTTAACAAGCCACTCTCGCAGATTTCGTTTGCGCAGGTCATGCTGGGTCTTTTCGAAACTGCACGCCGTTTTGACATGCAGATTCAGCCGCAGCTCGTCCTGCTGCAAAAGACGCTGTTTAACATCGAGGGTCTTGGGCGCCAGCTGTACCCTGATCTCGACCTCTGGAAGACGGCACACCCAATCCTGCGTGAGTGGATGGCTGAGCAAATGGGCCCCCGTGCAACACTCGAACGCCTGCGCGAGGATCTGCCACAAATTCGCGATGCGATCAGCGAATTGCCGGGCGTTATCCGCTACCTGTCCGAACAGATTGCAAACGGCGATTTGAAAATGAACAATCTCGCGCCGGAACTTGACGAGATACGTAAAGAACTCAAGGCCCAGCAGAAGCAGCGCTTTGTGCTGGCACTGGGCATGAGCGCTTTGATCTCCGGCGTACTCGTGCTGACGCTGGGAACTTCTGCATTGCTCGGCTGGGTCCTGCTAGGCAGCGGCGCCGCCATCTCGCTTACTGGTCGGCCGCGGAAGTAAGCACACAAACCTGACGATGAACGAGCGCAATCCTGTCAAACGCACCGTGCGCAGTTTCGTTCGTCGCAGTGGTCGGCAAACACCATCGCAGGCGCGCGCACTTGAGCAATTGTGGCCTCGATTTGGCATCGACTACACCGACAACGAACTTGACCTCAACGCAATTTTCGGACGAAGTGCAGACACGGTTCTGGAAATCGGCTTCGGCAACGGTGAAACACTGGTTCT
>QIHS01000229.1 GCA_003229095.1 Woeseia sp.
ATAAATTCGCGAAAACACAAGAGCAGCGCGATAGGAGCCAGCGCTGTGCCGACAAAGTGCCCTATTCGACCAATCGTGAAAACCGGGTATGACGTCGCCACTAGTTCGATTGCACCACCTACGACCAAGAAGCTCGCGATAAAAAACAAAGAAGCCAGTGGCGGGCCGCCGATCTGGCGCTTGTCACGAATCAGTCGAATGCCTAGCAACAGGTATATTGCGGCGGCAATGCCGAGAAGCGCAGATAAGATGGCGTACAGGTTCATCGACGTAGTCTTTATTGATCCGGGTGAGCGGCCTCTAAGGCTGAAGTATGTGACATGCTACTGCGCACAAGTCGTTGATTCTTTGAACTGTTCCACAACTTTCCGGCAGCCGGTTCAGCGCAAATGGTCACTTTTTGACATGGCAGCACAGAGTGGTCACAATTCTGTGCCTGCACCGCGTTCAAGTCAGTGAAATCGTTGGTATTTATGGAATTCGTGACGCAGTTGGCTGATCATTCCACGAGCCACAGTGCACAATAGCCACACCCGTGTAGAAAAATGCCGCGAGCTATTAGACGATGCCTGATGACACACTAAAAAAAATACTCGTAAGCCGACCCAGAACAGGCTCGTCTGCCGCTGGTGGCGGAACCGTGCCGACAATGGAAAGTGGTGAACTTGAACTTGTGTCAACGCAAGCGCTCAAGCAAATACTCACTTCTCGCGACGAGACGGATCGTCGCGCCTTGAAAGAAGCTGCCAACACAGCCGCCAACGGCGTATTGGCACGAGATCCAAACACAAGTTACTTCGAAATTGTCACCGACGAAGACCTGCAGAAAATCCTTGATGACAACAAGAACCTGCCGGACATGGATCGCCCGGCCGACGCCACACTGGCTCCGTTGCGCGACTACGCTGGCAACGACAAATTTTCGCTGGTCAGCACACAAGCATTGCAGAAAGTTCTCGGTAAAGACGCGACGGCGAGTGAGCCCGTGGAGAAAGAAGCCGGGTTCAATCCGTACGACAGCAACTAGCCATACATCTTTCTGAATCTCTTTAACACATCCCGTCGCGGGATTTGTGCCAGGCGCGCCAAGAACGTGTCGGCACGAGGTTCAGCACTTAGCGATTTTTCAATATAGGGGTCATCTGCACCGCGCAGCGATGCCCGCCAATGCAAAATCGAAATTGAGGCGCAGAGACGAGCTTTGACGAGGTCGAACAAGATGTCGATTTCGTCAGGAATCAATGGCGTGACACTGTGATAGCCGGCAAGCATCTCACTGATGAGCGCCAGCGGGTCACCATGAAGTGGGCGCAGATAGGACGCCCCGATCGCCAGGTCAACGATCAACGGTGCTTCGAGCATATCGCCAAAGTCGATGACACCACTGATCGAGTCAGATTCTGCTGATTCAGTCAGCACATTGTCAGGATTAAAATCACTGTGGATGAATTGCCGGCGCAACGATTGGAAATCGGGCAGCGCGAATTTCTCAAAATCATCCAGTGCCTGATCGACGTCTTGCCGCACTACTGCATTTGGCAGGTGCACTGACAGGCTACGAAGATTTGCTGCCTTTTGCAGGTCCCATAACAGGATCTGTTGGCTGCCGGGATGCAGAAATTCGGCGAGCGCTCGGCCAAGATGAGCGAGGTAGACACCAAGATCGTGACTCAACCCGGCCGACGGATTACGATTGGCGATCGGCACTCCAGGCAAAAAGCTGACGACGCGCACGATATGCTCGCGCCCCTCAGCTTCAAGTGTTGTTTGTGCCTCGCCTGAAAGCGTTGGCAGTACGCGGGGCGTCGCGATCGGAGATTCACATTCATCGGCATAACGAACGATGTGCTGCATGGCTCGGGTCTGAAGGTCAGCCACTGTCGGATCTTGTGCAGAATTGGCAATCTTCAGAACGTATTTCTGATCGTCGGCGGTCTTCAGCGCCAGATTTTGATCCCGTTCGCTAATCAGCGAGCGCACGGCAACGCTAAGACCGTATCGTTGTTCGACTATTCTCTTGACAGCATCGTCGTCGAAATTGGGCGCATCTTCGGCGATTACAGCGAAAATGTCTGTATTATCCTGCATTCGTCGATTTTCCAGCCACCTTGAATTTGGCACAGTATGAGCGCCCAATATACGGCTGGCAATATACGTGCGGCGAACTGGTGAAGTGTGCGAACTTGCCGCAAATAGTTGCATGCACGCGATCTGCATACAATCCGTGCTGATCAGCTGAAACGCCCGGGCCAACCATCTTTGAACAGGAATAAGGACAGCAAGTTATGCCACTTGATATTACTTTTACGTTGAGCGATCAGGACCTCGAGCGCTTCCAGGCCATTGTGAACAAGGCCAAAACAGCCATCGCAGATAGCCAGAACGCCGAGGCCATCGAGGCTGCGGCTCGGCAACTCATCACCGATTCAAAGACCAGTGAGCTGCCGGAATTCATTGCCGATCGACTCGCGAAACTGGAAGTGATTATCGACATGGTTGCCGATGAAGAGTGGCAACTGTCAGATGCAGACCGCGAGCGCGTCCTTGGCGCGCTGGTCTATTTTTGCGATCCGGAGGACCTGATCCCGGACCATATTCCGGGGCTCGGCTTCCTTGATCCTTGATGACGCGATTTACGTCGAGCTGGTCATTCGCGAACTGGGCGATGAAATTGAATTATATGAAGAGTTCTGCCTGTTTCGCACCGCCGAGGAAAATCGACGCAAAGAGAAAGGGCTGGACCCGCACGTGGAGCGCGAAGAGTGGCTCACCGACAAGCGTGCCGCGCTGCACGCGCGCATGCGAAAACGCCGCGGCAAGCGCTCCGGAAGCGGCAGCTGGCGCCTGCACTGGTAGGTTCGACCGTTACGTGACCTATACCTGTTGCCCCGCGTACATATGCACCGACGTGCTTGCCATGGCGAACACCTCGATAAAGGGCAATCGTTACGTCGTGACCGGTATCGATTTTGATCGCTCAAGAAAAAACGTCGTGTTCACAATATCAGTCGTGACGATCTCAACGGCAAACCGTCATACCGGGCTCTGGTAAGCGATTTCATCTGACCGCCTGTGTGGGTCAGGAGTTGAAAGGCCGAAAACTGGGAATTTGCTATGCCTTGTTCGGTAGCAAACTGCGCCTCGTGTTCTAGCCCGCATATTTGATCGGTTGGTGCGGTAGCGCGCACTACTGCTGTAAAAATGGCTCAGTCGATCCATTTCGGGACAACCGGCGCATCGTATTGTCGGAATGATTCCATTAGCTCGGCGGGCGTTTCTGACACTAACATCATCTTCCGATGTTCCGGTCTTAGAAAACCCTCTGCAACTGCGTGGTCGAAATGTGCGATCAGATGGTCGAAGTAACCGTTCACGTTCAATAACCCGCAGGGTTTGGAATGAAACTGCAATTGCGCCCAGGTCAGTACCTCTGCAATTTCCTCGAGCGTCCCCGGGCCACCCGGCAATGCGATAAACCCATCGGAAAGCGCGATCATCATCGATTTTCGTTCATGCATTGATTCCACGATGTGCCGTTCGCTCAAACCGGTATGCGCGATCTCTTTGTCGTATAAGGCGCGCGGTATGACGCCACTCACGTGACCACCGGCATCGAGCACCGTGTCTGCAAGAACACCCATCAGTCCCTTGCTTGCACCGCCGTATACCAGGCCAATTTGCTCGGCCGCGAGAAACCGGCCAAGCTCAATTGCTGCTTGGGAATAAACATCGCCCTTGCCCGGGCTGGACCCGCAATAGACGCAGAGCCGATTCA
>QIHS01000524.1 GCA_003229095.1 Woeseia sp.
TTGAAGAGGCCAGGGAAGAAATCGTTTCGATCGGCCGCAATCTGCCGCAATGGCTGGAGTCGCCGGACAATATGGAGGCACTGGTTACGGTTCGGCGATCGTTTCATACCCTGAAGGGCAGCGGTCGCATGGTGGGTGCTGAGCGCATCGGTGAATATGCATGGAGTGTCGAAAGCCTCCTGAACCGACTGATCAACAAGACACTGGTGCGCACGCCACCAATGACTGAATTCATTATGCAAGCCTCTGATGCCCTGCCGGAACTTGTCGAACAGCTCGAAGTCGGCACGCAGCCACAATCGGACATCAGTCTCTTGATAGTGCGCGCAAACGCGTTTGGAGACGGCGATCCAAACGCTGCCGTATTGAAAATTGATACGCCGGAATCCAGACAGGAGACAGAGGCTGTCGCTGCGCTCGAAATGGATCCAGTATTGCTGGACATTTTTTCGAAGGAGACGAAGGGCCACCTCAAGGTTATTCACGACTATGCGCTGGCCTGCGACGGCCATCAACCGCCCTACCATGTGACGGACAAACTCTATCGTGCATGTCATACGCTCCACGGCAGTGCCAACATGGCGAATGTTGAGCGTGGCGTGGCGGTTGCTGGCGCGTTGAATCGATTCGTGCGGCGTGTGTATGACTACAAAATCGGTTTTCAGAAGTCAGGAACGGATGTGTTGAAAGCGGCCGCAAAAGCGCTTGAGACCATTGTTGGTGATATCAACCAGCCGGACAGAGATCGCACCGATTTTGCGGTGCTGATTGAGCACTTGAGCAATCTGACCAATGCAGTCGAACCCGTGGTCGAGATCGATGACGACGTGGCAGAGACCGTCGTAACGGCGAATGAGCCAGTCAGCGAACCCGTGCAAGAGGCAGCGTACGATGCAGAAATTGCGGCAATTTTTTCTGAAGAAGCGGCGGAATTGCTCGAAGAATCTGACCAGGCACTGGCGGCCTGGAAAGCTGACCGCGACGCACGGGAACCTATTGAAGCTTTGAAACGGCATCTGCATACCTTGAAAGGCGGTGCACGTATGGCCGGAATTGCCGCAATGGGCAATCTAAGTCATGAAATCGAGGCATTGCTGGTCAATGTGGATGATGGCCGCGTCGAGATCAGCCCGCCCATCGACGATTTGCTGCAAAAAAGCATCGATGAATTGCATCGCATGCGTGACATGGTGATCGCCGGTAAAGCGGTTGCGCCAGCGACAGAGCTCGAGGCTCGCATACATTCGGTGAGCGCCGGGGAAACGGCGGTGGAGATGCTGATCGCCGAAGCCGCGACCGATGCGATAGCGGCCCCGGCTGACATGGAAGACTCCAAGGCAGTCGAGTTTACGCTCGAACCCGAAGAGTCGGTCAGTATGGTGATCGTCGATACACCGCCCAATGACGAATTGGCGGAGATAGGCAAACGCGCAGAAGAGCCACGCGCTGACCTGCCGACGATTGACGAACTCAGCCAGGCAGAAACTGCGCAGGAACCGCCAGCAGAAATACCTGTTGCGCAGGAAACTGAAAAGGCAGAGCCGGAAATTGCCGTTGGGGCAATGCCGACAAAACCGCTTGCTCGTCCGATGGAGCGGGTCGCCGCGTCACGTGCATCGGCTGCTCAGCGACCGAGCGAGGCCAGACAGGAATTTGCACGTATAGATGCAGACTTACTCGAAGACCTGCTAAACGCAGCTGGCGAGATCAGCATCTATCATTCCCGACTTAGCCAGCAAATCAACACGATTGAATTTCATGTCGATGAAATGGAACAAACCGTCGCCCGACTTCGTGAGCAGTTGCGTAAGCTGGAAATCGAGACTGAGGCAGAAATCATGCACGGTCACCAGGACACGATGGTCGCGCAGGATTTCGACCCGCTTGAGCTCGATCGTTATTCGAATATTCAACAGTTGTCCCGCGCGCTGGCCGAGTCAGCAAATGACATGGGCAGTTTCAAGGATTTGCTGCAAACACTGACGTCAGACGCAGATACACTCCTCGTGCAGCAGGCACGGGTGATTGCGGAATTGCAGGACGGACTCATGCGCACTCGCATGGTGCCCTTCCAGCAGCATGTGCCGCGCCTCACGCGACTGGTTCGCCAGGCCGCGTCCGAGGCAGGCAAGCGGGCCGAACTCGCTGTGGAGGGTGCCTCCGGAGAGCTTGATCGCCAGGTGCTGGACAAAATGTTGCCACCGTTCGAACACATGATGCGCAACGCCGTCGTGCACGGCATTGAATCTGTCGAAAAACGCCAGGCCGGGGGCAAACCGGCGAGTGGCAGAATCACGATCCGTTTGCATCGCGAAGGCGCCGAAATGGTCATCGACGTTTCGGATGATGGTGCGGGGCTCGATGTTGAGACTATTCGGCGCATCGCGTTTGAAAAGGGTTTGCTGAAGTCCGACAAAAAGGTAGGCGACGAGGAAATCATGCAAATGATTCTCACGCCGGGCTTTAGTACTGCAGAAAAAGTGACGCAAAGCGCAGGGCGTGGTGTTGGCATGGATGTCGTTGCCAACGAGATCAAGCAACTGGGTGGATCGCTGTCCATATCGTCCGTGACCGGGCAGGGCACGAATTTTTCGATTCGACTGCCATTCACCCGGCACTCATCGTCAGGACCGGTACAGAGGTGTATGCATTGCCTCTGCCTTCGGTGGAGGGTGTCGTTCGAATTGCGCGAAGCGAACTCGAAGCGCTGCTGAGCCAGAGTGAGCCGAGCTACGAATACGGCGAGCAAAACTATCGATTTCGCCATCTGGGCATGTATCTGGGCGGACAGTCTGCAAATATTCCCGAAGACGAATCGCATGTGCCGGTGATTCTCGTCAGCGCCGGCGATCACTCCGCGGCACTGTTGACCGATGAAATGATTGCCAGCCAGGAAATCGTGGTCAAATCAATCGGCCCTCAGCTTTCGAGTATTCGCGGCATATCGGGCGCCACGATTCTCGGTGACGGCAGCATCGTCCTTATTCTGGACGTCAATGCGCTGGTTCGTTCCGGCGCGCCGGTTGTTGAACTGGAGAATGCGGCACCAACACCGGCCGATAACAGGCCGGTTGCGCTTGTTGTAGATGATTCAATTACCGTTCGCCGGGTCATGGAGCGGTTTCTTGAAAGAAACGGTATCAGGGTAATGACAGCGAAAGATGGCTTCGATGCAATCAGCGTATTGCAGGAGGCGAAGCCCGATATCATCCTGCTCGACATCGAAATGCCCAACATGGACGGATACGAATTTGCGACGCACGTCAGGAACGACCATCGTGTATCAGACGTGCCCATCATCATGATTACTTCCAGAGTCGGCGACAAACATCGCGCGCGCGCCATAGAGATTGGCGTCAACGATTATCTCGGCAAGCCCTACCAGGATGCGCAGTTGTTAGAGGCCATTCGCAGGCTGTTCGAAGAGCGGGGAGTTGTGCTGGAATGAGCAGCGCAGACGAGGAACTCTATAGTCTGCTTGTGCCACTGTCGGAGGAGCGCCTGATCGTGCCGCGAGCATGCGTCGCCGAAGTCGTTCGCTATACGCCGCCGGTGCAAGAGGACGGCGGGCAACACTGGATGTTGGGCAATATCAGCTGGAACGGCCGCGACCTGCCGGTGGTCGCTTTCGAAGGTGCTTTGGGCAAGGATATTCCGGCGCCCACCGGTCGTACGAGAGTGGTGGTATTTCATTCAACCGGCAACGAGTTGAAGAGCGGTTTTTTCGGCATCCTGACTCAGGGCTTCCCGCAACTGGTTCGCGTCAATGAGGACGTCCTCAAGCTGGAATCGACGGAAGGCTGGCCTGACGGCGCACCGGTGTTTTGCCGCGTGAAAATGATTAACGAATTTCCGTTGATACCGAATCTGGAAGCGCTTGAAGGCTTGATTGCGGCGGA
>QIHS01000538.1 GCA_003229095.1 Woeseia sp.
GAAGACGCTCCCGTGATTGGCTCACAAGTACGGGATCTTGATGAACGCGCAGCGAAGAGCAGTGTGGAGATCGTCGGCCTGGTCAGGCGCGGCAAACGCATGCCGGGTTTTGCCAGGGCGGTTGAAGTGCGTGCTGGCGACTTGTTGGTCGTTGAGGGGGACCCGGAGAGTATTGAAGATGCGGTCGGGGGTCTCGGACTTGAATATATCGGTACCGGCGAGGGCGTTCTGGAACGCGAGGACCTCGTGCTTAGTGAAGTTGTCGTTCCTGAATCCTCGCGGCTTGCAGGCCGTTCTGCGATGTCTATTCGGCTTTTATATCGCTATCGGGTAGCCCTGATTGGTGTTTCCCGCGGTGGAAGGCATTTTCGCGAACACGTTCGCAAGCTTGAGACCAAAGCAGGTGATGTGTTGCTTTTGCTGGGGGCCGAGGGCAGGTTGTCGGATGTCATTGGCAGACTGGGTTTGTTGCCACTGGTTGATCGTGGCCAGCGGGTCATTCAACGCGATAAAGCCGGCTGGGCTGTGGCAATTTTTGCGGCGGCCATCGTTGCAGCGAGTATTGGTATTGTTTACCTGCCGATTGCACTGGGTTGTGTCGCTGCGCTCTACGTGGTGATGAATATCGTACCGGTGCGCAGCCTGTACGACTCCATCGAATGGCCCGTCATTGTATTGCTGGGCAGCATGATTCCGATTGGCGCTGCACTGCAGTCACTCGGAGGAACGACGCTGATTGCGGAGGGCATTGTGAACGTATCTGCCGGCTACTCGCCGGTCGTTGTGTTGACCTTGCTTATTCTCGTGACAATGACACTTTCGGATGTCATGAATAACACGGCAACTGCTGTGATTGCAGCGCCGATTGCGATAGAAATCGCGGCAATGCTGAATGTCAATCCTGATCCGTTTTTAATGGGTGTCGCCGTTGCAGCATCGAGTGCTTTCCTGACGCCGATAGGGCACAAGAACAACACGCTGATTATGGGCCCCGGCGGGTATCGGTTTGGTGACTATTGGCGCATGGGCTTGCCGCTGGAAATCATTATTGTTGTTGTTTCCGTGCCCACGATTCTTGCCGTTTGGCCAATGTGATCCTGGTGCGAGAATTTCCTTAAAATACTTGCAACGCCTGTCATCGGTACAACAACGGCAAGTCGTTTCTTGTGGTCGGTATTCAGTATAGACTTTTCGACTTGTCAGTAAATTCAAGGAATCAAGAACAGCGATGCGACTTATACTCACGATTCTAATTCTCATTTTCACTGCGCCCGCGAATGCAGATTCACCGATTGAATATGAAGTGTCTTTTGACAACGCGGCACATCACGAAGCGCGCATTACCGTCACTTGGCGCGACATTCCAGATGAGACCTTGCAAATACGTATGAGCCGATCATCGCCGGGCAGGTATGCGATTCATGAATTCGCGAAGAATGTCTACGATTTGCAGGCAGTCGATGGCATTGGCCATCCACTCAAGGTTAGCCGGCCCAATCCATATCAATGGGACGTCACTGGCCACGATGGCACTGTTTCCGTTACTTATACCTTGTACGCTGACCGGGCAGGGGGTACCTATTCCGGCATAGATCTAACGCACGCACATCTCAATATGCCGGCGACTTTTATGTGGGCACGAGGATTTGACGATCGGCCGGTCAGAATACATTTCGTTCCGCCGGTCGACGACTGGAAGGCAGCAACACAGTTGTTGCCTACCGAAGACGCGATGACATTCACTGCGCCTGACCTGCAGTATTTTCTCGACAGTCCAACGGAGTTAAGCAATCACTCCCTGCGCAGCTGGCAAGTCGAATCGAACGGCAAGACTTATACTATCCGCCTGGCGGTTCACCATGACGGCAGCGAGGAAGATGTCGACCAATACCTGGAGAAAGCGAAAAAAGTCGTTGCCGCACAAATTGACATTTTTGGCGAGTTGCCGGAATTTGACTACGGGACTTACACATTCATTGCCGACTATTTGCCCTATGTCGCGGGTGACGGCATGGAACACCGGAATTCTACGATTCTGACCAGTTCACGATCGCTTGCCGATGCCGACTTTGCACAACTTGGCACCTTGTCGCACGAATTCATCCACATTTGGAATGTGGAAAGAATTCGCCCTGCGAGCCTGGAGCCGTTTGACTTCGAGCATGCCAATATGTCGGCGAACCTGTGGTTTGCGGAAGGGTTTACGTCTTACTACGGTGGCCTGGCGATAAGGCGTGCCGGGGAATCCAGTGTTGACGAATATGTCGGTTCGCTCGCGCATCCGATCAATACAATCACCAATTCGCCGGGTAGAAATTTTGCGTCGGCAGCAGAGATGAGCATGCAGGCACCGTTTGTGGACGCTGCATCAACGATCGACCCGACTAATTTTTCCAATACTTTTATTTCTTACTACACCTACGGCTCGGCGCTTGGGCTTGCGCTCGACTTGTCCCTCAGGGAAACGTTTGAGGACATCAATCTTGATTCGCTAATGCGAAAGTTGTGGCAACTGCACGGCAAAAACGAAGTGCCATACACCAATGATGACTTGCAGCAAGCGCTGGCCGAGCTTACCGGGAGCGTGCAGTTCTCGACTGAGTATTTTCA
>QIHS01000358.1 GCA_003229095.1 Woeseia sp.
CCGCTGGTGATTTTTGGCGGTGCGAATGGGCAGCATAAAGGCGGCGCTCACATCAAAGCCGCCGATGACACACCGATGGCAAACGTCATGTTGACCATGCTTAACTGGCTCGGGCACGACCTGGAGAGCTTTGGTGACAGCACGGGTGAACTTTCAATCTGATGATCAGGAAATTAACAACGCAAGATGTTTTGCTGCCGTCTCTGTGGCTGGCAATATTTATTTCTTTTAGCACCGCGAACGCGGCGGTCAAACCTATCGCTGATGCCGCGGCGCGCGGTGACAATGAGACCGTACGCCAACTGCTCAGACACGGCGCAGATGTTAACGAGGCACAGGGCGATGGAATGACTGCCCTGCACTGGGCCGCCGACCGTGGCGATCTCGAATTGACGAATATGCTGATCTATGCCGGCAGCAATCTCGAAGCGGGCACACGAATCGGGCACTACACACCGCTGCACATCGCGAGCCGTAATGGTCACGCAAATGTAGTCAACGTTTTGCTTGCAGCGAATGCGGATGCGAACGCGAGAACAAGCAACTCCGGCGTTTTGCCAATCCACCTTGCCGCTGCCTCTGGCAGTGCAGACGCGACGGCCGCATTGTTGGGTGCCGGTGCCAATGCCAATGCGCTTGAAACCGCATGGGGTCAGACACCGCTTGTCTTTGCTGCATCGTCGAATCGTTTGGAAACGCTCACCGTATTGCTCGACGCAGGCGCTGAGATCGGGAAGACGTCTACCGTCATCAACACAGCGGATATGGAAAAGGCGGACAAAGCTGCCGAACAACGCATCGCAGAATTTCTTGCTGACTTCAAACTGAAAGAAGGTGGCGGCACAAACTGGCGACCACAACCCATTCAGGTACAGGCAGCTATCGAAGCGTCTCGGGAAATTCAACGCAAATGGCCTGATGTTCCCGATCCTTCGTGTGACGATTATGACGCCGACGGTGAGGGTGCGAGTGAGGATGAAGAAAAGCCTGCTAACAAATGCGCCCGCGCCGTGACCTATAACGCCGATGGTGAACCCGTGTATGACTATGAAGGCGCCGAAGACGAAGATGACGAGCCGCGCCGGGAAACATACGGACAGCTTGTTGGAAGTTGGGGAGGGCTAGCCCCGTTGCATCACGCGATTCGACAAGGGCATCGCGACGCGGTTCTGGCGCTCCTGCAACGTGGTGCAGAGATTAATCAGCCAACCGCCGGGGACCAGACTTCGCCACTGTTGCTGGCAACGATTAACGGTCAATTCGATATCGCGGTGTTGCTGCTGAAGAGAGGCGCTGATCCAAATCAATCCAGCAGCATCGGCACGACGCCGCTTTTTGCGGTCATCGAGCGCCAATGGGCACCACGAGCATCGTATGCACACCCGATTGAACATCGGCAACAGGAAACAACCCACCTGGAAGTCATGAGTGCGTTACTTGAAGCTGGCGCTGACCCGAATGTCCGCCTGCAATCGCGTCTTTGGTTCATGGAATATACTTTCAGCGTTCTTGGCCAGGCAGGCGTGCACTATAAAGGGGCAACACCCTTCTGGCGTGCCGCCCATGCACTGGACCTCAAAGCAATGAGACTGCTTACCGAATACGGCGCCGACCCCGGAATTGCCACGATTAAGCTGCCGGCCCGCAGGCGGCGGCCACCTGAACCTGCGGAAGAAGAAAGTGAAGCCGAAGATTCGCAGAAGAGCACAACACTGGCCGATGCCGATCAGGTGCTTGCGGACGCGCAGTACCAGGAAGACAAGAAGGCAGAAGAGGATGACAAATCCGGCCTGCCGCCTGTCCCGGTCGGTGGTCCCTTTATTTATCCGATTCACATTGCTGCCGGTGCGGGCTACGGCCAGCAATTTGCCGGCAACGCGCATCGTTATGTTCCCGATAACTGGCTGCCGGCAGTACGTTACCTGGTCGAGGAATGTGGCGCAGACGTTAATTCCCGCGATGCTAATGGCTACACCGCACTGCACCATGCCGCGTCCCGCGGCGACAATGACCTGGTGCAATACCTGGTCGACAAAGGGGCAGATGTGATGATCGTCAGCCGCAAGGGACAGACGACGGTCGATATGGCGAACGGGCCCATTCAACGCCTTGCACCATTTCCCGCAACCATGGCCCTGCTGGAAAGTTACGGCGCACTCAACAACAACAATTGCGTTTCCTGCTGATTCTGGTCAATAAACCGGGTCAAAAACGGGGTCAGAGCCCAATAACAAAACACCGAGTTAAAACCTGGGTCAGAGCCCGTTATTGGGCTCTGACCCCGTTTTTGACCCGGTTTATTGATGAGTGGATGGCGTTTGCGGTGAGACTTGCGCGGAAGGCGATCATCTTTTCGCCCAACTCGATCATCTCGGCTAGTGATGAAATGTCTACGCCGTTGATGGATGCGAGATCTGCGTCGACGCGTTGTCGGTAACGAACTGTCTCCGGATCGGTCGCCATCATCATCGCTGTGACCCAAATATCATCGTGATGACCATCGTTTTTGGTTTCTGCCACGCCGAGTTCCGCTTCCGTGTAGTTTTCTGTCTCTTCCCAGCCGGGTGAATAGAACTCCAGCACAAAATGCGCGCGTACCGCACTA
>QIHS01000525.1 GCA_003229095.1 Woeseia sp.
CAAGTCAGCGGGCCGACGGTGACCCTGAGCTTTGTCACGGACGCTGCGGCTACATTCGAAGCGCCCGAAGTACCTATCCGTAATGCTGATCCAGTGGTCTTGTCCTTTCACAGCGCAGACGAAAAGGCTGCCGGTAACGTGGCGCTTACTCTGATTCGCGTGCTTGGCATGACCTGGCGAGTGAGTGGTTGCAGGTCACACAACCGGTCACACAAGATGGCAGTAGTCGGGTAGACCACGCGGTTGATGTTTAAGAATAAGTTGGTCGGGGTGAGAAGATTTGAACTTCCGGCCCCTGCCTCCCGAAGACAGTGCTCTACCAGGCTGAGCTACACCCCGTTTCCACAAAAAACGCTACAGAATCAATTAGATAACAGACAGTTTCGGAATTTCTGCCTTGCGTTCTGATCCCATTTGCGTGACCTTCGATTCGAAGCAAGGTCTTCAGCCCCGGCGTGCAGACCCGTTCGGCTGCCTCCAGGAGGCGAGCGACATCCGGCGCTGAATAGTGCGTCGTTATACGCCCTGAACGGTGTCCTAGCAAGTCCTGACGGTCTTCGAAGGAAACCCCCGCGGGCCGCAAACGATAGCCAAAGGTGAGCCCCAGGTCGTGAACCCGAACCTGCGTAAGGCCGACCTGCTGGCGAGGCATTGGAGTCTGGTATACACGGCCACTTAAGCTGCGCTGAGTGGCAAAGAAAAGTTATAGTGGCCCGAGAATCGTGCGCGGGCATGGGTATCGGACAACTTATTGGAGCAAGATAATGACGAATATTTTGAAGACACTAGCCATTCTTTCGGTTTTTTTCGGCGCTGCGGCGTTCGCTCATTCAAGTGCGGATGTTGATGGCATGAGCGTTGTGTTCGGCGGCGAACCGGAACCAATGCTCGACGCAGAGCGTCAGAATCTTCGTTGGCGCTTTACTGACAGCGAGACCAAAGAACCTGTTACGGATCTGGAAGCACTAGAGGCTGTGATTACATTTGATGGTCAGGAATTCGGGGCATTTGCTGCAAGAGACTCGCGCCGCGATCCCGGCATGTATCAAACTTTCCATATATTCTCAATGCCTGGGGAAGGAACGGTAACCTTGAGTTTTAAACGCAAAGGCGATGATGAAATTCATACAATTACGTTTTCGTTTACTGTGAATTCAAGAGAAGACTATCTGATTCCGTAGTAAGTCATTCGGGGCAACATTGATAGATTGCGACAATCGGAATTGTCGAAATGTAGTACGTCGAAGTATGGCGTCAGTTTGAAATGTGGCGTGCGAAACCGCTCTGGATAGCTATCCCCGCACGCTTCTCACGCAGTGCGACAGCTGCGTGAGTTTCGCGTGACTTGGTCGTGTGCGGCTGGTCAGTGCTGAACTAGTTGCAACGAGCGCCACAGACTAAATTCGTTTGCCAGATCAGTCGACTACGGTTAACTCGTCAATCAAATGGTCAGCACCGTAAACGGTATCAAGCGCCTCAAGGATAATCGCCGTGTTGACACCGACGGTGCGATTCATCGATTCATCGAACCAGTAGTCCCCGGCGATCGAATGAATGTTGCCATCGAAAGCAAGGCCAACCAATGCACCATCGGCGGCGACCATCGGGCTGCCGGAATTGCCGCCGGTAATGTCAGTGGTCGCGACGAAATTAAATGGCGTATCGGCACCTAAAGCCTCGCGGGCATCCGACCACGTTGCAGGCAACTTGAACGGGCGTTCGCCTGTGGTTCTTTCGAACAGTCGTCGTGTTTGTGTAAACGGGTCAATCATCTCGCCTTTTTCTTCCCAACCGGTGACTGAACCATAGGTGACACGAAGCGTAAACGTCGCGTCCGGGTACAAGTCGGTTCCGTGCACTTTGAATCGAGCATCCGCTATCATTTTGGATCCGCGCACGCGAGGTGCTTCAACAAGGGTTTCGAATTGTTTGCGCAGTGCTCGCGCGTCCGGATCGATTTTTAGTGCGAGCTGAATAAGAGGGTCATCACTCGCATTCACCGCCTCAACGCCACCTTCCCACAGCTTCTTTCGATATTCCGGGTCATCCAGCTTGCTTTTTTCGATCAATCTCGCGGCAAGCGATTCCGGGGAGTCGTTGCCAAGCACTTTGTGTACGTACAAGCTATCCGGGCCCAGCCATTCGCGCATCTTGTCCAGTGAAAAGCTCAAGCCCAATGTCTCGTATTCTTTGTTGATCGGACGGTTGGCGAACTCGCTGTTCAAGCTGCGGCAGCGATGTATCTGTATAGGAGCGAATTCGTTCGCTGTTTTCTTTCTCCCGTTCAACGGTACCGCGAACGATTGTTCTGGCGTAACCGTAGAGGCTGCCGGAAAAACCCGCACGTGCTTCGACGAATAAATAGTCTTCGTACATGTTTCGATAAGCGGTCGTCGAATCGTCAATCAGATTCCAGGCTTCGCCGTAAGCCTCCCGCATTTCATCATCCGCCATCACGATGTTGCGGAGCGACTGTTCTTCCTCGGACTTGATTGCCATCATCTCGTCGTTCTGCAGCGCCTTAAGCTGATTGCGGCGAACCTTGATGCCGTTCTCGATGCCAAGAATTCGTTGTTGAACAGCTCGTGCGGCTTCCGGGCTGGTGTTTTTCCACGACAGAAGGCGACCGCGAAATTCTGAAGTACGCAACAGGTATAACGGGATGGTCACGTCTCGCTGCATTTTCAATTCGGTAACAGTTAACGAACGATTGGTCGATCCCGGGTGCCCGGTAATGAAAACCGGATCTCCTGCAGACGGTCCGCTCTTTCGCCACCGCAGGAAATTGGGCGTCGTGGCAGGTTTGCCGTTTTCGTAAACACGCAGGAACGTCATGTCAAAGGACCAGCGCGGGAAATTGAAGTTGTCGGGATCGCCACCGAATGCTGCAATGTCGAGTTCAGGTGCGAATACCAGGCGCACATCGTCATAGCGTTTGTAGCTGTAGATAAAATATTGACCGCCGTTATAAAGCGAAACGGCCTCACAGCGCATCTTGCCGTCAGAATCGTCTTCGCATTCAGATTCGAGTCGGGTCAGCTCCGCTTTGCGGGCATCGTTCGCCTCGGTGTCCGGCAGACCGGTGGTCGCTGCGGCTATTTTCCCGGTGACTTCCTTCGTGTCCATGAGGACCGAGATTTGTTGGCCCGGGCATTGCAGCTCCTCGTCGCGGGCAGCCGCCATAAAGCCTTCGTCAGAAAGATTGCGCTCATCGTTGCTCAAGTTACGGATACATCCCCAGGTGCAATGATTGTTTGTCAGCACCAGGCCATCGGCCGACGCAAACGAGCCTGTACAACCGTTTTCCAATCGAGTTGTCGCAAGTTGTGCAGATTTGAGCCACTGGTCACCAATATTGACATCGTATTTGCTGGCGACTTTTTCAGTCGGGAAATTGTCTATTGTCCACATGCCCTCGTCAGCGAAAGCCAGAACAGGCAGGTAAGCGGTTAACAGTGCGATGAGCGTCTTTTTCATGTTGATTCCGTTGTTATCGATTAGACGATTGAGTAACGAAGTGGTGGCAAGCTGCGGTCTGGCCTACGACCGCCGCCTTACCGCGAAATCAGCAATGCCGATCATCGCCTGTTTGTATTCTGATTCTGGAATAGACGATAGCGTGGCAATAGCCATGTCTGCGGCTTCCTGTGCACGAGCCGTGGTGTACTTGAGTGCGCCGGTTGATTCAATGACCGAGTGAATATCTGCAAGCCTGTCCAGGCCACCTTTTTCAATGGCTGCGCGAAGCATTTTTCGTTCGCTGCCGGAGCAATTTTCCATCGCGTAAATCAGCGGCAATGTTGGTTTGCCTTCGGCAAGATCGTCTCCTAGATTCTTGCCAAGTTCTTCGGGTGACGCGTTGTAGTCCAGCGCGTCGTCGATAAGTTGAAAGGCAGTGCCCAGGTTCTGGCCGTAACTGATCATCGCGGACTCATCGTTCCCATCCCGCTCCGCCAGCACCGCCGCAATCTGCGCGCCGGCCTCGAACAACCTGGCCGTCTTGCGATAGATCACCTTTCTATAGGTCGCTTCCGTGACATCCGGATCGTGCACATTCATCAGTTGCATCACTTCGCCTGCAGCGATGGTGTTGGTTGCGTCAGCCAGAATTTGCATCACGCGCATGCGGCCCATCTTGACCATCATCTGAAAAGCCCGGGAATAGAGAAAGTCACCGACCAAAACGCTGGCCTGGTTGCCGAACACCGTATTGGCGGTGTCCCGGCCCCGGCGGCGATCTGAAGAGTCAACAACATCGTCGTGCAACAACGTTGCCGTATGAATAAATTCGATAATCGCGGCCGCCTGAATATGCAAATCGTCGCGATAGCCCAGGGCACGAGCGGCCAGCAGGACAATCAGGGGCCGCAGGCGCTTGCCACCGCTTGTGACGATGTACTCTGAGACCTGCGAAACCAGCATGACGTCGCTTTGCAGGCTGCCACGGATGAGCGAATCAACCGCCAGCATATCGTCCCTGGCAAGCTTTTTGATGTCCTCAAAATCCGGCATTGAGGGTGAGTTTTGGGCAGTCTGCATGACGATTGCGATAATGCCTGAAATGCCCGATATTGGATACCAGCAGAGGTTTCTGCCGGCATTCGGCTGGCAAATGCAAGCCTTTGAATTCAAAGCGTGCTTTTTGCGCGGCTTTCGTTGACCCGGGCAGCTCGAATCTATAAAATTCCGGCTCTTTTTGCGGCTGCAGGTCCCTGGAGGACCGTAGAGGACCGTAATCTTGTCAGCATGCACTCGGAAATTCATATATTTTTTAGCGGGTTGCGTAGCACGCGGCGCGCCAATTGGAGTAAGTAACGATGTACGCGGTTTTTCGCTCAGGCGGTAAGCAATACCGTGCGAGCCAAGGCGATATTCTGAAGCTCGAGAAACTCGATGTGGACGAGGGCGCCAAAGTTCAGTTTGACGAGGTTTTGCTGGTCGGTGAAGGCAGCGACATCAAGGTCGGCAGCCCGTTATTGGCTGGCGCCAGCGTCAGCGCCACGGTGCTGAAGCAGGGCAAGAGCAAGAAAGTCAGCGTGGTCAAGTTCAAACGCCGACAAAACTACCTGCGTCAGCATACTCATCGGCAATTCTTTACTGAAGTCGAAATCACCGATATTGGCAGCAGCGGAAAGGCAGCGGCACCCAAGAAGGCGGCTGAGGAAGTATCGCCAACGAAAAAGGTAGCGAAAAAGGTAGCGAAAAAAGCACCTGCAGCAGAGAAAAGGCCCGCTGCGAAGAAAGCAGCTACCAAGAAGGTCTCAACCAAAGAGACGGCTACAAAGAAACCCGCTAAAAAGAAGGCAACGAAAAAGACCAGCGATTAGGCGGTAAAATTCAACGACGGCATGCGGATGCTTCATCCGGGCCGGATAACAGACAGGTACACTACAGTGGCACATAAAAAAGCAGGCGGCAGCACTAAGAACGGTCGCGATTCAGAATCCAA
>QIHS01000405.1 GCA_003229095.1 Woeseia sp.
CTGCCGGAACGCTTGGGCTTACCGTTGATGAAGATTCAGACAACGATGCCGAACGCAACCATACTACGGAGTCTGCCGGCATCATCGCAGCGTCAACTGCATTCCATGCGAACTTCGATGTTGACCTCCTGATCTCGAAGAATGTAACGACCCGTGGCGACCCATTCAATTCAGATACAAATCAAAAAGCCATTCCGGGCGCCAACGTTGAATACCGCATCGGCGTCGTCAACTCTGGATCGTCATCACCCGACGCCAACACACTGATTGTTGCCGACGATGTACCTGGCGAGTTGCGGCTATGTGTGACAGCATCGTGTCTGGCCGGTGGCCCGGTCATCTTCGATCCAAGCGGATCGCCCGTACCACCGGGCGTAACACTGGGCCCGGTTGACTACTCAAACGATGGCGGCACCAGCTATTCGTATTCGCCGGTACCCGATCTCGACGGTTATGACGCGGCAGTTAATGCAGTGCGCATTACCCTGATCGGCACGCTGGGCAGCATCGCACCCGCTGGTGCCCCGTCATTCGAATTACGATTGGCGGCACGCGTCAATTAAAGAAAACGCAGGTTCTTTTTATCGCAACGGGCGCGCGTGCGCGCTGCCCCTGAATATCGCGTTCATGAAAATGACATTCAGACCGTCGAGATAGGCGCGCACGTTCGGGTCCTGGGTAAATCCGATGACATAGCCGCGACCATTCGGCTCGACAACGACGAATGGTTTATAGGCCAGCTGTCGTCGGTTTTCTTCCCAGATGTAACCGCTCGCCATCAGCTCGTCAGGGCCCTGGAATCGTGCCACGTTAACGCCTTCGTCTATTGCCACCGGTGTATAGATATCCGAGCCACGAACCAGGACATTCAATGTCGAAGCCACACCGGCGCCGAGCCAGTGATCAGGATCAACGTCTGCCCTGACCAGCACGCCACCGAGCGAATCGGGGCTGGATTCTTTGGCAGCGATGGCCTCTGCATACGCTGATTCGTCGGTTAGGTATGTCCCGGCAACGGTTGCCGGTTCGTCTTCATCATCACCATCGCTACCACCGCTGTCGTCGTCATTTTCGACGACCGCATTTTCGCGCCGCATCGACAACAAGCTCACATTCGGGTCCGCCAAATAACGATTTGCATTGCCAATGCCGATCAGCACGCCGCCTTTCTCGACCCAGTCTTTAAGATTCTCTGCGCCACCATCCCCCAGGACGTCCGCATAACCTGTGTCTGAAGCCTCCGGCAAAATAATGACGTCGTACCCGCTCAGATTCGCGCTTGCAAGTCTTGAAGTTCTGATTGCCGTCACTGGATAATCAAACTGGCGTTCGATGACAAAACGGGTGTTGCCTGCGACGTAGGATCGAGTCGGCCTATCCCAGGCGATCGCTACTTTCGGCGCATTGAAACGGACGACGTTGCCGCTACCAAAATTCGGACCGTCGCTTACCCAGCTGTCGTCGACTGCGGTAACGTTTGCCCCCGTCATCGTCGCGAGCCTGGCAACCAAGCCTGCAAGGCTGTTGTCATTTTCCGCAGTACTAATGATCAGTGTTCCAGACGGATAGCGAGTCCCCATGTGGGTAAAAGCCAAGTCCGAACTCTTCACCCGCAGACCCTCGTTCAATGCGTTGGCGAGAAAGCGCGTTGACGACGCCGTTCCCCACGGTACGAGATAGGCGACGGATCCAGAGCCGCCGGAGACAATGCCGGGCTGAACCAGCTCCGGTCCTGCGGCTGTCATCGCAGTGGAAACGGAGCGGTTACAGCTATCGGCCTGCACATTCATCATCAACGGCATAGACCAGGCGGTGACATCGTAGATTTGATCCCCCATGTTTTTTGCACGCCGCCGTTCCTGCTCTATGAGGAAGTTCTCGTCCAGTGGCACATTAGCGTCCAGCAGCGTCCGAATAAGTCGCTTGGACGGCTGCGCCGTGCTGATGATGTAACTTCCCGCCGCATAGGTCGTACCACATGCCCGGAATGAATCGCTTGAGCGACCGACTTCTACACCTTGAGATACGAGCAGGCCTGCCAGTTTGTTGGCCGCCGGCTGGTCATCCTGAGTGGGAATGATGTAGGCACGAATCGTATCGCTTTCGCCTTCGTCGATCGCACTAACCTGGTAGTCGTAAAACTCGTTAAGAAATTTTTCGCGGTTGACCTGCACTGTTTCCGCGGTACCCATCGACGTCACGAAATGATTCCGAATAGTGACCGCGTAACTCATTTCCGTTCCATCGTATTTGCGTACAGCAAGACCACGCGCTGATGCCTGCTCATACGTCATCGCAATGCTGCCAAAATAGGATGGCCAGCTTGCACCATAGCCCGGGTAAAATGCATCAAAGACTTCGCGCGTGAAGTAGTCGATCCCAAAGGTGTCGAACCATGCGGCATTCGTCTTGCCAAACAAGTTGAGACTTGCGCGCTGATCGGCAGCAAGGTGCGGGTTGTAGGGAATCGCTTCTGGCGCAAAGTAATAGGTACTGTCCGAGCCCATTTCATGCGCATCGACGAATGCCACCGGATACCACTCCTGCAACAACGCCACGCGCCCCTGCGTTTCCGGTTCGTTTCCGGTTGCGTCAGCATGAACCAGTCTCGATTGAGGTCAAACAAATAGTGATTGGTGCGCCCGCCAGGCCATGGCTCGTCATGTTCCGCGGAAATCCGGTCTGCATCCGCTGTGATGCCCTCTGCCATTTCGGGATTCTGCATTGGATCGAGAACGACCACGGTGTCACGCAAAATATCTGCAACGCGCGCATCACCTCGTGATGCCAGCAAGTGATATGCAGTTAACATAGCCGCGTCAGTCGATGAGATTTCATTGCCATGCACACCATAAGACAGCCAGGTGACGGCGGGTTGGTCCTCGATAATCGCTTCGGCTTCTGCCCTGGTCGTTGCAACAGGATCGGCAAGACGCTGCATGCCCGCTTTCACCGCGTCGATGCGCGCCATATTTTCTGCGGAACTCAAGACAACATAGATGAGTTCGCGGCCTTCCCAACTTTCAGCGTAGCGATCAACTGAAATTCGATCAGGGACAGCAGAAAATAACGCACAGCGTCTCTGTGCCAGGTAATGCGCTCGCCAGGGTGATAACCGAGGACGTCTTCGACTGATGGAATAGCAGGGTCGTAATTGGCATTCGGCCAGTAAACAAATTCGTCCTGTGCGTTCGCAGCGTGGCCGGCGAGAATAATGATCACTATTCCCACAATTCTAAAAATGGACTTCATGGTCGCCCCGCCCCCTTGGGACTGATCGTTCGTGTTATGGACTGATTTTTTCGTCCCAATTAAGCACCTTGTATTTCTTGAGAATCCGCTCAAGGTCCTTAATAGGTATCGCCTCGAGCGTGCCTCGCGAACTCGTGACCGTCGTCGCTCTAAGGATCGCATTGTAAATCGCTTCTTCAGTCGCTTCGACTGTGGCGGCGAATAACGGTGACATCGATTCGTTGACCAACTCCGGCGTTGCAACTGGCGCGTCACTGGAACGCGGCCGACGCACACCAGAATCGGTTGAGAATGCAATAACGTAATCACCTGACCCGTTGCTGGCGAAAGAACCCGTTCGCGCAAGGCCCATCATCGCACGCATAGCGATTCGATCCAGACTGCGGGCGTTTAACGGCGCATCGGTCGCGACAACCATCATAATTGAGCCATCCTCCTGATGATCGTCTTCGCCAATGGCTTCAAGTTGCTGACGGTAAGAATACCTGCCCAGTTCCCGGCCAACCGGCGCTCCGTTCATGGTGAGCGTTCCGCCATAGTTGGTCTGCACCAGGACGCCAACGGTATAGCCACCCAAAGACTCGGGAAGGACACGCGAACTGCTGCCGATGCCACCTTTCCAGGCGAACGCCTGGGTGCCAGTGCCAGCACCGACGCTGCCCTCTTCAACCGGGCCGTCGGAGGCGTTGGCAAGTGCTGCAAAAACGTGTTCCCGCTGAACCGGATCGGCCCACATGTTATTGACCCGGGAATCGTTGGTCTCGCCCACGACAGGGTTGACCGTATGCTCGCCCATGCCGGGCTGTTCATAGGTCCAGTCTTTCAGCGCATTCGCTGCACTCCACACACAAAGTGTGCAGGTCAGCAGAATTGGTGTTTCGATCTCACCGAGCTCTCGCACCTGGGTTTCGCCGATGAGCTTGCCGTAGCCATTGCCGACGTGAATCCATGCGGGGATCGGATGGGTATAGAGATTTCCCGGGCCGGGGATGATTGCGGTGACGCCGGTGCGAATATCCTCGCCTTCGATAATCGTTGCATGGCCGACTTTGACACCGGCGACATCTGTTATGGCGTTGTGAGAGCCGGTGGGGAATGTACCCACGACGAGTCCTATATCTCTTGCCCTTGGCCTGTCCTCAGCGGCGACCGCCGCAAATGTCACGGCGCAGAAACTCAAGCACAAGAACTGTGAAAATCGCATCATCGAATGACCCCTTTTCACCACACAATATTGGCTATCGCATCTTATGGCAAGGCGAAGTTCCGCGTTTGTCCGTTACAGCAGGCTGCTAGTTAAGCACGTCGAATATGCGGCTGTATTTGATGATGAATTCCCGGCCCCTCGGCGGCGCACCAATGCCGCGCTCATCTATTTCATTGTAGACAACGTAGAGCCCGGCGTTTGCCGACTGCAACCACGCGAATCTCAGGTTGGTGGAATAGGTATCACTGCGTTCGTTGTACTGGAAGAGGGCCTGCAGCAATATCTTGGGTGAAAACGAATAGGACAAACGCAGACGTGCCAGTGACACGGAAAAATCCCCGCCAGGAACGGGCAGGTCAAACTTGTTGTAGTTGTATGACAATTCCGAGCTGAATGTTTCGCCGATTCGAAAGCGAATTGTCGGCGACGACTGGAAACGGTCACCACCCCAGGCACCGCCAACGAAAGTCCTGAGATTCAGGCTCAGCCGTGCAGACTGGTCCGTACGAAGAACGATCTGAACATTCTGATCATCATAGATGCCAGGCTGAATTGTAACGCCCGGCACAATGTCAAAAGGCGCTGTCACTCGTTCAAAGATAAAGTTCATACCAGTGTCGACCTGGTAACCATTTTTGAATTCGAAGTGGTTGTCAACATGCAAAAAACCGGATTCTTTCACGCCATCAGGGTTCTGAAACTCCACATAGCGCACATGCGGACGAAGCTCGTGCAAGCCCCACAAGTCGTCCGGGCGATATCGGTACAGGATCAGTGCCGATCCTTTCTTGTAATTTCTTCGCGACAAGAAACCAACTTCCGGATTAAAAGCATCGCCGACTTCGGTGTAATCGATCAGCGCAGTCCAATTTGCAGAGCTGTAGTTTGCTTTGAC
>QIHS01000415.1 GCA_003229095.1 Woeseia sp.
TGCGCGAGGGCGAGAATACAATCGCTCTGGTTCTGGATAGTTCTGCCAGCATGGCATATGGCGATACGGAATCGCGTTTTCAAATCGCCCGGCGCAACCTTGCAGCAGTCACAGAGAATGACAATGCGCCAGATCTCAGCGTACGTCATTATGAACTCGGCGCCTCTGCACAACAGGTCACTTCTTTCCTGGAATCGACACCCACCGGACCGGCGACCTCAATCGCGCCCGCGTTAAGCGCGATTTTGCAAGAGGCGCGTTTCAGCCCACTTGCGGCGGTGATTCTAAGTTCTGATGGTGCTGATACCGATGGAGGCCTGAGTGCCGACGAGCTTGCCAAGATCGCCGCTTTCGGCGTCCCGGTACATACCATTGGCGTAGGTCGTGGCAGTATTCCCGAGGACCGCGAACTGCTGGACGTCACTGTGCCCGACAGGGCATTGCCTGGATCCACCGTATCGGCCCGCGTGACCATTCGACACGATGCGGGTGCAAGTACCCTGATAAAAGTTTACGACGGCGACAACCTGGTGTCGCTCGAGCCTGTCGAGCTGGCTGAGGATGCAAGCGTAAGTACATTCTGGGTGGAGGTAGTCCTCGCAGACGCGGGGCCGCACGAACTTCGATTCAGTATTGATGGCGGTGAGGGTGAAACGGAGTTGCGTAACAATTCCCGTGCCGCGCTGGTTGATGTTGCTGATCACCAATACCGCATACTCTATTTCGAAGGTGAACCTCGCTGGGAATACAAGTTTCTTCGTCGCGCGGTTGGCAACGACGACGAGTTAGGCATCGCGACCTTGCTGCGTGTGAGCCCGAACAAATTCTATCGACAGGGCGTTGATTCGGCAGAACAATTGCAGGATGGCTTTCCGCGCACTCGAAACGAGTTGTTCGGCTATGACGCCCTTATCATCGGCAGTGTCGAAGCTGCCTCGCTCAGCGATGAGCAACAAGAAATTATTCGCGACTTTGTCAGCGAGCGCGGCGGCAGTCTGCTGATGCTAGCTGGGCCGAATGGACTGGGCAACGGCGGCTGGGGTCAATCGAAAATTGCTGACGTATTGCCAGCCCGGTTGCCGGCGACGACAAGCAATTCATTTCGACGGTTACAGGCTGGCGTGTCGCTCACACCCCAGGGCACCGACAGACAAATGCTCCGCTTTTCATCGTCTGCCGAGGAGAATCGTCGGGCGTGGAGTGAATTGCCCGCCATTGCCGACTATCAACTGACCGGTGCACTAAAACCCGCAGCAGTAACCTTGCTGAATGCCAGCACAGACGCCGGGCAAATTCCCCTGTTGATTACGCAGCCCTACGGGCGTGGACATGCCTATATTCTTGCCACTGGCGGTACCTGGCGCTGGCAGATGAGTTTGCCGTTCGAGGATCAGAAACATGAAACATTCTGGCGCCAGATTCTGCGTGCGTTGGTGGCAAGCGCGCCTGAGAATGTATTGCTCGTTGCTGACACTGGCAGCAGCGATACTGACATTTCCTTGCGCGCCGAATTTCGCGATGCAGCGTTCAACCCGGTAGATGACATCACCGTGATCGCCGTTGCTTCTCATGAGGGTGGTGAGTCTCTAACAGTCACAATGCAGCCGGATGCTGACCAGCCCGGTGTCTTCCTCGGACAGGTAACGCCATCGGCATCTCAATCTGGCACCTGGTTCTTTGAGGCAGTTGCACAAAAAAACAGCGAAACAGTCGCGGTGGCTCGTGCCAGTATGTTGCATGAATCCGGACAGGCGGAATATTTTGCTTTTCGCAAAAACACCGCACTGTTACAGCGAATATCCGAGGCGACGGGCGGCCGTTATTTCGAGGCCGATGACCTGTCAGCGTTGCCGGACCTGCTGCGCTACTCAAGTTCCGGCATTACGGAGACCGAATACCGTTCAGTGTGGGACGCACCGGCCGTTTTCATTTTTCTGCTATTGCTCAAAGCGAGCGAGTGGCTGTTGCGGCGGCGGTGGAATTCCATATGAATGCTGGGCGATCATTTTTTCTGAGTATCTTGCTGATGCCGCTGCTCGCGATAGGCGAACTGCAGGTTGTCGTGATTGAAGGCCTGGGTGGAGAGGCGGGATTTAGCGAGCAGTTTTCGCAACAGGTAGCTGCTATCGAACGTGCCGCGAGAGGAACCACCAATGAAGATTCGATTGCCGTATTCAGGAGCGACGAGTTCTCACGGCAGGATGTGCTGGCATATTTCGCAGATCTTGGCAACAGCATGCAGTCAGATGACCGTCTTGCGGTGTTCCTGGTTGGTCATGGCAGTTACGATGACCATGAATACAAATTCAACATTGCGGGTCCGGACCTGACGGGTAATGATCTGAGCGAAATGCTCAACAACACGCCAGGCGCAAGCCAGCTTCTGGTGAATTTTAGCAGCGCGAGCGGTGCAACGTTAGATCAGCTGAAACGCGAAGGCCGTATTCTGGTTCTGGCGACTCGTAGCGGTGTCGAAAGACATGCGACTCGATTCGGAATTTATTTTGCCGCTGCGCTTTCGGATTCGGGCGCTGACACCAACAAGAATGGCATTATTAGCGCTTGCCGAACGCGAGGTTGCCGACTACTTCGAACGCAACGGACAATTGGCGACCGAACATCCACGCATTGAGGGAGACCAGGCCGGTCGTTTTGCACTGGCACGGCTCGGCGCGCAAGTGCCGGTCAGGGACGATGTCCAGTTGCGCCAATTGATGGCTCAGCGCAGTGAATTGAATACGGAAATCGACGCGCTGAGATTGCGCCGCGATGCAATGACACCAGATGACTATCAGTCCGAGTTATTGCAGAAAATGTTGTCACTGGCAATGTTGGAAGATGAGATAGAGCAACGCGAGGGAGACCTGGCACAATGAGGCTGGCAAGCAGTCTGTCACTATGTCTCTGTCTGCTTCTGGCATCCGTCGGCGATGCCAGGGACATCCACTATGGCGCTGTCGATGATCCTGACTTGATGCGCTGCGATTCCTTGCAGTGGACAGGCCAGCGAGCGGAATCAGCCCGGTGCTATCAACAACTATTGGCTGGCATCACCACTGCCGCAGTCAAAGCCGAGGCGGCCTGGGCGCTGGGCGACCTGCAACTGGCAAATCATCAATTCCGTCGGGCCGCCGGAGACAACCCTGATGACGCAAACGTTCGTGTGCGCTGGGGAGACTTGTTCGCCGACTCGCACCAGCAAAGCGAGGCGATGAATATCTATCGCGAGGCACTGAATCTCGATTCCACGAACGATTTTGCCTTGCTGGGCGCCGCAAGAGTGCTAGTGGGTAGCTTTGACGATGCTGCAAACACCTATCTGGAACCGCTGCTGACAGATTCGACCCGGCATGCCGGTGCACGAGCGGCAGCGTGGCTCCTGGTTGGCCGATTGTCGCTGGAGAACAGTGACAACGCAGCGGCGGTGG
>QIHS01000384.1 GCA_003229095.1 Woeseia sp.
GCCGATCGAGTTGGGCGGACTACAGCGACGACCTGATATCGAAAGGCGGCGGCGTATTTTCCCGGCAAGCGAAGCAGATCAAGCTCAGTGCCGAGGCGCGAACGCTGTTGGATACGACCGAGACCGCAATGCGACCGCTGGATCTTATTCACGCAATATTGCGCATGCAGGTCGACCTTTGGTGGAACGGCGGCATCGGCACTTACGTCAAGGCAAGTACCGAAAGCCACGCGGAAGTTGGCGACAGAAGCAATGACAGCGTGCGCGTAAACGCAAATGAACTGCGTTGCAAAGTGATTGGTGAGGGTGGCAATCTGGGCCTGACGCAACGCGCCAGAATCGAATACAGTCTCAATGGCGGCAGAATCAATACGGACTTCATTGATAATTCGGCCGGGGTCGACAGTTCCGACCGCGAAGTCAATATTAAAATCCTGTTGAACGCTGCGGAAAAAGAAAAAGGCTTAAGCAGAAACAAGCGCAACAAATTACTGGTGGAGATGACAGACGAAGTGGCCGAGTTCGTACTGCGCAGCAACTACCTGCAGACACAATCCATCAGCATGATGGAAGAGCAGGCCAAAGAGCGGCTGTCAGAAACCGCGCGCCTTATCACTGACCTCGAGAAAACCGGCCTGCTTAATCGCGACCTCGAGTTTCTGCCCAGTGACGCCGAAATAGATGATCGTCGCCAACGCAAGCAGGGACTCACCCGGCCGGAACTTGCTGTCGTATTGAGTTACGCCAAAATCGATCTATACAACGGCCTCGAAGGATCGGATCAGGCGCTCGACGATTTTCTGACCACCGATCCACAGCGATACTTCCCGCCTGTTTTGAGGCGCCGCTATACCGACCTGATTCCGGTGCATCGGCTAAGCAGGCAGATCCTTGCCACGCTTATCTCAAATAACATTGTTAATCGTATGGGGCCGGCCTTCGTGAAGCGCATGCAGGTTGATACCGGCGCAGATATTGTGACAATCGCAAGAGCCTACGTCGTCGCGCGCGAAGTTTGCCAGGCCAGCGAAATCTGGCGTTCAATCGAAGCACTGGATAACGAGATTCCGGCGACCATACAGCAGTCAATGATGTTTGACGTTGGTCGGATTCTTCGTCATGCCTGCTACTGGCTTATTGAACGTTACGGCGATAATCTCGACATCGTGGATTCTGTCGAAGAACTGAAAAAGAGCATGGCAATAATCTATTCTCGCGCACTCAGTATCGTCATTGGACCCGCCAAAGAACGACAGAAGAATTCGACACAGGAATATACGAACCACGGCGTCCCGGACAAGCTGGCGAAAAGAATGGCATCCTTGCTGCTCACCCGCGGCGGGCTCGATATTGCCGATCTGGCAAATCGACATCGAAAAGACGTCATGGCGACAGCACGCATGTATTCCAATATCAGCGATCGGCTCGGCATCGTGTGGATGAATCGGTGCGTCGAAAGCCTGGAAGTTGAAGGTCGCTGGCAGGCGCTTGCCAGAAGCAATCTACGCGACGATTTCTATCGCATTCGACGTGACTTTGCGACCGGCTTACTTGCCGGGCGCAGCCGGAAAACGCCGGAAGAAATGTTCAATGCATGGCTTGAGAATAATGTCATGCCGGTCCGGCAGTTCGACTCCATAGTTGCAGAAATGCGTCTACGTCACGACATCGATTTTGCTACTCTGTCAGTCGCTGCGCAGGAATTGCGCAAACTTACCGACAGCTTGTAGTCACCACGGCAATAAAGGAATCTCTATGGCAGGCAAACTTATCCTCTGTCGTCACGGCCAAAGCGAATGGAATCTGCAGAATCTGTTCACCGGCTGGACTGATGTTGAACTAACCGACAAGGGCCGCAACGAGGCAAAAGAAGCCGGCCAGCTACTAAAAAGTCTGGGCTACGAATTCGATATCGCTTATACCTCGCTGCTGAAACGCGCAATTCATACTCTGTGGTTCATGCTCGAGGAGATGGACCGTGTGTGGATTCCGGTCGTGCGCGACTGGCGCCTGAACGAGCGCCACTACGGCGCTTTGCAGGGTCTGAATAAAGCAGAAACGGCCGAAAAGTATGGTGCTGATCAGGTGCATGTCTGGCGCCGCAGTTTCGCCACGCTACCACCGATACTTGATGCCGACGATGAACGTCATCCGTCACGCGATGTACGTTACGCGAGCATTGATACGCTACCGTCGGCGGAGTCGTTGGCAACGACGCTAGACCGGGTCATGCCATGCTGGAACGAGGTCATCGCCCCACAGCTCAGAGACGGCAAGAATGTCCTGATCGCCGCTCACGGCAATAGCCTGCGCGCGCTGGTCAAAATGCTTGACGACGTCTCGGAAGATGAAATTACCAGTTTCAATATTCCAACCGGCGTGCCGCTTGCGTATGAACTGGATGACAACCTGAAGCCACTGTCACGTGAATTCCTGGGCGACCCGGATGCCATTGCCGCGGCAGCAGCGGCCGTTGCCAACCAGGCCAGTGCCAAGTGATCAATCACGCGGGCTAAGTTCGAATATCCATGTAGCCTGGTGATGTAAGAGGCCAGGCTCTAAAGCGGACCGCAGGGAGCCATCCGCCTACCGAAGTCCGTAGAGCCTGGCCTCGGAAAAATACTTCCGCTATGACCTGATCGCAGATTCAGTAAGTCATGTATCGATGTGCGAGTAGTTCGGCATCGACTGTCAGGTCTTTCTTGAAGGGATGGCTCCCTGCGGTCCGCTGTATTCCCATCAAGAAAGACCTGACAGCCAATGCCTTGGACTTTCGCGTTTTTTGATCAGGCGAGGCGGGGCTGAATTGGGGACAGCCACTATTTGCGGAGGCTGATATCCAA
Source organism: Woeseia sp. (assembly GCA_003229095.1). GTDB lineage: Bacteria > Pseudomonadota > Gammaproteobacteria > Steroidobacterales > Woeseiaceae > SZUA-117. The sequence continues at coordinate 2,844 of QIHS01000384.1, forward strand.
CGTTTTCGTGCCGAAACCCCGGGTTAGAATAATGGATGTCCCCAAAATCGCCCAAAATCGCCAACTCTATTCTCCGCGCGCGGCCGCCAGGCGGGCAACGCCATCGATAAAAACGTCGTAGGCTTCCCGGCAAGCACCGTCTGACCATCGACACAGACCGACAGTTGCCAGCCATTCTTCCAGTCGATCTGCCGTAACAGGATCACCGTCAAGCCGAAGGGGGTCGGAGAAAGACCTTGACAGCGCGGGCGACCAATCATTGAGTTGAAAAACAGTCGCTGCGCGCAACGCGTCGCGCGTTTCGATTTGTGCGAACATGTATCGAAAAAAATCGGCTTGGATTTGTGCGGTTGCATTGATCATCTGTGGTGGCGGAACGACGCTCCCCCCTAAGTCGCCCCAGCCGGCAGGGCAACCCAATTCCTGAAAGAAGATTTCCCGACCTTGAGCGCGCGCGATAAAGGTATCAATGGCGGTCGCCCAAACAGCCTGATCGGTTGTTTGCAGCGTACTACTGCTCAGACAGTAAAAATTGAACGACGCTATGTCGAAGTGCGGTATCAGGTCAGCGAGAAATTGCACAATCTCACTATTGCTATCGGCGGCGCCGGCAATCGTAGCTGTGATCGCGATCTGCTCATTGAGGGCGTTGGCGTACTCCGCGCCATTGATCAGAAAGTTCGTTATTTCCTGTTGATCGATACTCTCAAACAGGGTCGACGGCTCATTCGCAATTGAGAGTCCCCAAACACGGTAAGCAGCAAGCTCCGGGATGAACCAATCCAGAAAGGCTTCAAAGCGGGCTCTTATCTCAGGACCATCGATTGTCAGCGCCGCGGCCGGAGTCAATCGGTCTGCTGCCATCAAGTCCAACGGCAGCGTCAGTTCACTCGTGTCGAGCGTCGACAAAGTGACGAACGGCTGTTGCCCAGACGCAGTCGCGACATCGAGTGCGAGCAGCAGATCAGCGAGTTCGTAGACGCCGGGCGCCGACTCCAACTCGCCCCAACCGAGTTGAACGCGAGAAATGCTCATGCCAGATGCAACCGCCTGCGCAAAACGTGAGGCAGCATTGGCAGTCTGTTGAGTGTCGAGTACATCAAAGCCAATGATGTAGCCCAAGTGAGGGCCGGCCGACAGATTCGGAATTTGATTCACCGGCGGTGGTGGCGGCACGATCGGCGGTACTATGGAGGATGACTCGCCACCGCAAGCAGCCAAGCCAAGAGATACCCAGAGAATCATGCCGAATTTGATCGGGTGCATGGTCGTTTCCTGCGCCGTACTGTTCATAACAGAGTACTACTTTAGCAGACCTACTGTGCAATGAGTAGTAGTATGTGTAATTGTGATGTTAACCACTGTGACGGAGTTGGCAGATGTCAGAACATTGGCAGACTCAAATGCTCAAAGGCCTGGTGGAAATGGCTGTTCTGGCAGTATTGGCTGATCGCGAGGCGTACGGCTATGAAATTTTACAAATTCTCGAACGACACCCGGGGCTGAGTCTTAGGGAGAGTTCGTTGTACCTGTTGTTAACGCGTTTGCGAAAACAAGGCCTGCTCACGGAACGAGAGGCTGCATCTGGCGCAGGACCAACGCGCCGCTACTTTCGATTGTCGGCAAGTGGCAGGGAGCGATTGAGACTTATGCGCGTACAGTGGAGATCGCTTTATGGCGATATTAACGATGTGTTGTCCAGGGTTGAAGGGCCATGAGAAATGCAGCTAAACCTGCGGAAATTCTGGCGCAGAACTATTTGGATAGCATTGCGGACGTGTTGCGGTCAGACGGCGTCAACGATGACGATATTGCATCTGTCTGTGATGCACTCAAAGCACAGATTTTCGATATAGCCAGTCAGCGTGGCACCGCGACGGAGGATTCTGTGTCGCCGCTTCCATGGAAGACCCTTCAAGTTTCGCTGCAGTCGAAGAACATTCAAATGTCGCAAGCAACGAGGCAATGCAACAACTGGCATCCTTGAGTTTCGTCACGGCGATCTCGGGACCGGCTCTTGCGATTGTAGCTGGTGTACTTGCGTCATTCATGGGATACGAAGGCTGGGAGTTCGGCTCATTCATCCTTTTCTCCGCGGCGTCCGCTGCATTGCTCTTCGGTATCATAAGTCGCGATAACCCAAAGGGTCGT
>QIHS01000181.1 GCA_003229095.1 Woeseia sp.
GGTAGTCGCAACCGTACGGACAGCTTCCTACCAGTCGATTGGTGGAGGGGGCAACGCCCAGATCAAATCAACAGACGTTGCGGTGGAACTACCGGGACATACTCGCTTTGTCGAGCTCCAGGCGGGCAAATCGGATCGGCCAGACTTGCAAACCGCGGCTCGGGTCGTATCCGGAGGGCGAGCGCTGGGGAGCGCCGAAAGTTTCCAAATCATCTACAGCCTTGCCGACGCCCTTGGCGCCGGCGCTGGTGCCTCGCGAGCAGCAGTCGACGCTGGTTATGTACCTAATGAAATGCAGGTTGGACAAACAGGTAAAATCATCGCCCCTGACCTTTACATTGCAATCGGCATTTCAGGTGCAATCCAGCACCTTACCGGCATCAAGGACGCCGGCACCATTGTTGCCATTAACAAGGATCCGGATGCACCCATTTTCGAAGTCGCCGATATCGGACTCGTGGGCGACCTGTTCGACATTGTTCCCGAGTTTGAAGCGGCTGTCAGTTCCTGAACTCAAAACGATTAGATACAAGCAAGTATTGTTTCGGCTTTACTGACTTCGAACTGCCCAGGCGCTTCAACGGCAACATGGGTAGCCACGCCGTCATCAACAATAATTGCGAATCGCTGGCCCCGTTTTCCCATTCCAAATGCGGAACCATCAAACGACAGACCCAGTGCATCCGCATATTCGCCGTTGCCATCCGCAAGCATGACAACTGCAGATCCGACCTTCTGGTCTGCGCCCCAGGCGTGCATGACAAATATGTCATTGACGGCCATGAATGCGATGGTATCAGCACCCTTTGCCGACAACGCGTCAGCCTGTGCAACGAATCCTGGCAAATGGCTGGCAGAGCACGTCGGCGTAAATGCGCCTGGTACAGACACCAAAACAACTTTCTTGCCCGCGAACAGCTCATCCGTTGACATAGCACCTGGCCCTGCTTCGGTCATAACACCAAACATGCCAGCGGGCATTTTTTCTCCAACTTCAATCGACATTTCCATTCGCTCCTTTCAATATTCGTTTTCGGCGACGTGGACAATCAACCCGTCCCAGTCGTCATTCATCTCCAGTTGACATGTCAGCCGACTATTGTCTTTTCGGTCATAGGCGGCATCGAGCATACTGTCTTCCATGTCATCCATCTCAGGCATCTTCGCAAGCCATGCCTCATCTATATAGCTGTGGCAGGTTGCACAGGCACAGGCTCCGCCGCATTCTGCAACGATGCCATCAACGTTATTGTTGATAGCAGCTTCCATTACGGAATAGCCGTTCTCAACCTCCACCTCACGCCGATCACCCCCAGGCAAGACAAAATTAATTTTCGGCATGTAAATTCTCGCGCAAAAAAAACCAGCGCGCATTGTAAGGAAATGCGGAGGTCCAGGTCAATCATCAGCAAGCAGGAAAATGCGCAGTAGCGCCTGTGCCGCGATGTCCCAGAGCACTTTGTCCATCGACAGAAGTTAAAAAAACGGGCGCTAAAAGCGCCCGTTTGTGATGCCTGTAAGTTCCAATCAGATGCGATCCGACGTGCGGCGACGTTCGGCGAGTTCTCTTATCTGCCTCCGGGCTGCTGACTCCGCGAGTTGAATTTGTTCGTTTCTCGCGATGTCGTTATCGATGAGTCTGATCCACTGATTCGAGATATTCCTTGATCGCTCCGTTTTTCTCGCCTCACGAAACGCGGTAAGTGCACCGTCATATTTTTTCTCGTTGTACAAACACATACCCATTGAGATCTGGGCATTGTCAGGGCTCTTGATCTTTCCCTTTTTCATGCCTGCTCGAATCGCGTCAACACACTCGCCATACAAACCAAGATTCAAATAGGCAACGCCAAGGCGGAGGTTTATCTCTCCCTCGTCGGTCAGCCTTGCTGCGTTTTGCAGTGCAGGGATCGATTTCTCGTCCTCAGCTGCCAGTGTCCATGCCTGCGAGAGCATGCGGTAGTTCTTGGCGTTCTTCGTTATCCTGCCGCTTTCCATTTCCTTTTCGAGCAATTGGCCTGCCTTATAGGGAACGTCATGCTGCAAATAGAGCTGGGCCATGGTGGTGAGCTCAGCCTCTTTTTCAAGCAATCCCTGAGTATGGGCCGAATCGTACGCCGCCATCAGATTGTCGTCTTCACCCAATTCGGTAAAAGCACCCGCCAATGAGAACCAGTATGTTTTCTTTGGCCAGGAGGTCAGCAATATCTTTTGGATGTCACGAACCTGCTCGTAATCCTCTTGCTGAAAGTAGGCGAAATTCAGCAGCAAATACCATGATTCCTTAATCTCTTTTTCTCTCGTTCGCGCGATGTCTATTGCCGTTTCAATTGGCTTAACCATTTCGGCGTAGCGGCCCACCTGGTAGAGATTTTGCGCATAAAGAATAAATGGATCAGGGGCTGGATTTGTTTCGAGAACAAACCACTGATCGAGAAGATCGAGCGCTTCTGGATATTGCTCCTGCATAGACTGCAGCTGGGCCATCGTATAAACGGTCGTTTTTCGAATCTGATCCTCGAGGCTCGGAATCTGCAACATTTCGTCATAAGCAC
>QIHS01000022.1 GCA_003229095.1 Woeseia sp.
GGTTTCGACCCTGACCGCGGTGTAGGCGCGGTCGTGTTGACCAACTCCGGCCACGGTACCGATGATATCGGACTGCACCTGATCAACTCTGCCCTACCACTCAGGAAGCCGCCTGCTGAGCGAACCGAAATAGAATTGTCGGCGGATATCCTTGAAACCTATGTCGGCGACTATCAGTTGGCGCCGAACTTTGTTCTTACGATTACCGTGATAGACGGTGCTCTTTGGGGCCAGGCCACTGGGCAGAGTAACTTCCAGATATACCCGGAATCTGAGACGGAGTTTTTCTACAAGGTGGTTGACGCACAGATCACGTTCGAAAAAGACGACTCAGGCAACGTGACCGGGCTCGTGCTGCACCAGGGCGGTGCTGACATGCCGGCGCCGAACTCCACCGGCACCGAACTCCCAAAGCAGACATCGTGGATTCACGAAGGAGTCATTCGACGAGGGTATTCACGGAGCGTGGATTCCGCTGGTTCGCAGATGGTTTCTTTGTGGGGGCATATCCGAAAGTCAGCCGATGAGCTTCGGCGAAAGCGCTCGATGTAGAAAATCCGACACCATGGGCCGCCTGACCAACTGACTGACCACCGTCAATAAAATCTAATCCGACGAGTAATCTGGCTCGGCGACGCCACTGTTGAAACGTCTCTCCGGTCTCATTGCCAAATTTGCGACTCAGGGTTTTGGAGCTACAAGCTGCGATCTGAGCCCAATCTGTGAGGTTATTCGAATTGGCCGGGTCCGAGATTAATGCAAGAGCGACTCGCAGGGCGCGTGAGTCTGTGGGGAGTTTGAGTGAAAATTCCTCGCCTTCAAGTATCTGCAATTCCTCAACAAGCGAGCCTTCGAGTAACTGCCGATACCGCGCACTCAATTGGCTATCCTCGACTAGTCTGATCAGCAATTCGCTGAATAAGGCAGATGCTTCAAAAACCCGGGTGGCCGAGAAATTCGCATCGATCTGTGCGGGATCAACAAAAGCAGTACGCATTTGGGTTTCTGTTCGAAATCGAATTCCGTGAGCCACCCCCGGCGGTATCCAGACTAGTAGGTACGACGGCACGATGTATAGGCGCTCAGCGGCCGTCACTTCCATGGTTCCGGACTTCGCGAAGAGTATTTGTCCCTCCTCGTGACAATGAGGAGATAGGTTCACGCCCGCAGAGTAGTCCAGAAGTTTGAAACGAACCGCGTCCACGAATGTCCTTAAATCGATAGTATTCGTCTGAGTATTGATATCATGAATCGTCTGGGATAGCTATAAATACGGAACCGCAGCCACTACCTGACCAACCATGACAAATCTAAAAAGCTCGCTTCAACTTGGCCCTGCGTCCACCGCACTGCATGCGGATCGCGTACTTGAATCCGGAAACGGCGTCGCACCTGCGATTCATCAATCGGTGACTCATACGGCCGACGGAGCAGATGACTTCGCTCGCAAAGCGACTGAGCCTTCTAACGATTCATTTTACGCGCGGCATGGAAATCCAACGTCATCACGGATTGCGAGGGTGATCGCCGATCTTGAAGGGGCAGAATCAGCGCAGATGTTTTCCTCGGGTATGGGCGCAATAACGACCACAGTGTTAGCGCTCGTGAGAAGTGGTGACCACGTCATTGCTCAGAAAAACCATTACAGCGCGACAGCAAGTTTCCTCAGCCGCTTTTTACCCAGGTTCGGAGTCGAAGTGTCACTCGTTGAGCAACAATCAACGACTACGTTCGCGGCACAAGTACGACCCAACACCAAAATCATCTTGGTTGAAACGCCGGTCAATCCATCCATGGCTATCACAGACCTACGCGCAATTTCAGACCTCGCTGTAGCGCAGCGAATTACGACGATTTGCGATAACACATTCGCAACGCCGATTAACCAGAAGCCAATTGACCTGGGAATCGATGTAGTGGTGCATAGTGTGACGAAGTACATCGGAGGACATCATGATCTCCTAGCTGGTTGTGTCGCCTCCTCTGATAACTTAATGAAACGCGTGTGGGATACCAGTATGGACCTGGGACCGATCGCCGCGCCGTTCAACTCTTGGCTTGCGCTTCGAGGAATAAGAACGCTAAAAATACGGATGAAACAGCATAATGCAAACGCGATCGCGCTAGCTAATTTCTTAGAAGAAGATCCACGGGTTGCGCGCGTGTTTTACCCGGGATTGGTTTCGCACCCGCAACACGAACTTGCAGCACGGCAGATGCAAGGATTTGGTGGAATAGTCACCTTCGTTCTCGATTCAGGATACGAGGAAACTCGTAGATTCGTGGAAAATCTTGAGCTATGCCAGAACGCTGCCAGCCTCGGCGGCGTAGATACCCTTGTCGTACAACCGGCAGTGATGTTCCGAGGGCGATTGAGTATCGACGAAATCGAGAAACAGGGCGTTACGCCAGGAATGATCAGAATGTCTGTTGGCATCGAAGATATTGAAGATTTAATTTATGACATCGATCAAGCCATGAATCTGAATTGATCGCGTACATGAGAGCCAAAACAGAGCAGCCGTAGATCTTCGAATGGCCACTTCTGGCCGCTGGCCGTCTCCGGCCTGTCGTTCTATTGATTTCTCGTTGATCTGAGTGTCCGCTATTGGAAAAAGGCGACGTTCAGAGCGCGATTTCATGTTGCGACGTTTGCGCCTGTATGATCAGAAACCTGCTATTTCACGTGGCCAACCTCCAGCAATGCGTTATCATCGTATCCGTCACAGGGGTGGTCAGAATGACCTGAGATTCCTGGCACGATGAGACAACCGTGCTGTTACGGGGAACCCTAGAACCTGATCCGGATAATACCGGCGTAGGAAGAGGATTCCCCGATGCGATTTTCCCGCTTAAATCGATCTGCTTTGGTGCTGATAGTTTTATCGCCTGGTGTTTCAGCCCCTGTAGTTCTTTCGGCACAGGAAACGATTGATGAAATTGTAGTCACTGCCGACCTGCGCGGTCGCAGCGATAGCAAAATGCCGGCCAGCATAAGCGTACTGGATGCCGAAGCAATATTGGGCCGTGCCGTGC
>QIHS01000013.1 GCA_003229095.1 Woeseia sp.
GCCATGACAAGATGTTCGATGGAAACCGTCGCAGTCCTTTTTCCTTCGCGCCATATAGTCTTTTTTGCACCATGGCATCGCCCAGCGGTGCACCCAGCGTCAGCCAGGTATCTATTTTCCGACCTCGACAAACCTCGGCGTATTCGGAATCGTGCGATAGCTCCCAAAGCACATCGTATGTAACGATACAGCCTGTGCCATGAGTGATGAGCAGGATTTGCCGATCTGATTCAATCGCCTCACAGATCACCCTGCGCACACGATCTCGAATTCGCACTGAAAAATCACTGTCTTCATTCCAGTATTCGGACAGATCCATGCCCACTTTCGCAATGAGTTGTTTCGAGAACCCGATGCTGCCCAGTACCGGCGCGATTACATCTGCGGCAAATTCACTCAGTGCGGTCTTGCCCGGCAGTCGATCATAGCGATAAATTCCGAAATGCTTTTTCTTGTCATACGACTTGAGCTTGGCCAGCGCGTTTCGACGGTCACCTACATCCAGCGCCTCATCGTAGTGCTCGCCGTTATTCAACAGGACGTCCGCGCTCAGGTCACCGTAGTACGCGAGTCGCTGGTCCGCCGCGTGAAACCGGTCCAACATATCAGGGCAATCTCGTCGCAGTGCGGCTGACAATGCATTGATGCTCAAGTCAATACAGTCATTGGCCGACGGTTGAAAACCGCGCCCGTGAACGAGCAAGAGCGTCTGCCCTCCCTCGTCGTTAGTTTTTTCCGTATCAGTCAATTGTCTCGTTTCTCCATTACTGCCGATCCATCCGGTAGACCGCCAGCGTTGCTGGTCCAGCCCCTGCCTCATCAGCAACCAGCAGGTCACCGTCGCTGGTTATTGCCAGGCCTTCGGGCTGCGAGTGGCGACTTGCGTCCAGGCGCATTACGAGACCTACTAATTTGCCCTCACCGGACAGTTCGAACAGCGCTTTTTGCTTCGCCGCTAAAACAAACCAGTTGCCGCTATCCGGGTCTACCTCGATCGCAGAGAGATTGACGCGTTTTGTGCCGATCAAGTCCGCCATGGCTTCTTCCGGTATGCGGAATTCTAATGGCTCTCCTGACATGGACCAAACGAAAATCTGTCTGTTCTTTCTCTTTTTTGCATCCTTGCACGCCAGAATCAATGCGTTGCGCGACGTATCGGCAGCGAGCCCTTCCAGTTCGCACTTGCTGTCGAATGCAAATCGATGTTTTTCGTAGGGCACGCGCTGCCCATCTGCGCCTTCCAAGAATGAGTAAAGGTCACCATCGCTGGTCATTATCCAGATCGTGTCGTTCAGAACCGCAATGCCTTCGAAGTCTGCGCGAACTGTCGGTTGACCAATTGCGAACGCTTTAACGAGTTTGCCGGTGTGATAGTCAAGCTCATAAACAATAGCTTCTTCATCGGTGACCGAAAAAAGTCGCTGGTCAGCGGTAAGCGCGAGCCCGGAAATCTCATGCAACTTGTCGGGCAGCACCCACTGGACAAATGGGTCGTTCGCAGTCGTCGCAAGGTCAGCGGAATCGCAGGCTGCGCTGAGCAAGCCCGGCAGTGCGACTAACAGCAGTCGTGGGATGCTAATACTCGTCGTCGCCTCGATCGCGTCGGGTCAGCATTGACAGGAAAGGCCCGGACAAGATTTTGCCATACTCGAGTTTCCAGATAATCAGGTTTGAGTAGACGAACGCTGCAGAAATTACGGCGGTTACACCCAGCGCGCCAATGCCCGCGCTAAGGCCTATGCTGATGGCCACGAAAATATACATTGCGTGTGAAGGCTGATCGAGTGTGAAACGAAAACGTACCGCGGCGACAATGCCTGCCAGGGCGAAAGCCAGGGCGATGCTGTTCAGGACAATTGTTGATATGCCGGTGACAACGATCGGCATGATAATAATGGTCTGGACAAAAGACTGATCAATTTCCCGGGACCGACTGGTGATGAAGTAAACCCAGGACACGGGAACGACCAAGACTCCGGCGCCCAGGCTTGCGCTGGCCAGCTTCATCGGGCCAAACGGAGAGAGAATGGTATCGCTAACGCTGGAATAGATCGGTTCAAAGCTATCAAAGTTTCGACCTGCCAGATCACCCAGCCCGCCAATGGGAATGAATTCTCTGATCGCCGGAAACTGTGTCAGCAACACGGCAAGCAGGGCCGTCCAGAATGCGTAATAGAGCGTAATCAAGCTTACTGGAATCAAGATACTGGCTGACTTTCTCACTACCCCTGCCCGATCATCGTTTGCGACGGCGTCAACCATACCGCCCGACAGTCCGAAGCGCCACACTGCGGCAAAGCGAATGTCTAGCTCGGGCTAGCAGGCAAATTCGTGTAGGCTATGCGGCGCCCTAAATCCGGAATCAAACAATATGACTGACGCAGTAAAACTCCTTGGAATCAGCAATGCAATCGTCGACGTGCTGGCCCATGTTGATGATGCTTTCCTGGAGAGCATTGGTGCGCCGAGTGGCTCAATGACTCGGGCACACGAAATCTACGCAATGATGGACCAGGTAACAGAGATATCTGGTGGATCGGTCGCCAATACGGTTGCCGGGTTCGCCAACCTGGGCGGTTCTGCTGCATACATTGGCCGGGTCAAAGACGACCCACTGGGGAATATCTTTGTAGACGACATGCGCTCACTCGGCGTCGATGTCAGGCTGGAACTGGCCGCGGACGGATTGCCGACAGCTCGTTGTCATGTGCTGATTGACCCAAATGGTCAACGCACCATGCAAACCTACCTGGGTGCGTGTACCGAACTGAGCACTTCTGACATTGATAGCGATACCGTTGGCGAGCCCGTTCTCATTCTGCTTGAGGGTTATGTATGGGATATTGCCGAGGGACCGGCCCTTGCCACTGCCGCGATAGAAATCGCGAAATCGAACAACGGCAAAGTGGCTTTGTCTTTGTCTGACTCCCTGTGTGTCGAAAGACACCGTGACGCGTTTCTCGCCGTAGTCAGAAATGGTGTCGACATAGTGGTCGCTGATGAAGACGAAGTCGGCGCTTTGTTGCAAACCGGTTCCTGCGACGAAACGATCGACGCACTATCGGACTATGACAATCTCTTTGCTATAACCCGATCTGAAAAGGGTTCTGTCATTGTGCACGGGGATGAAAAAGTCATTCAGCAAGCCATACCGGTCTCAAGCATAATTGATACGACCGGCGCTGGAGACGCATACACGGCCGGCTTCCTTTTCGGCTGGACGCAGGATTATTCGCTTAAAGAATGTGCCGAACTCGGCACTTTCTGCGCGACGCGGGTTATCCAGCAGGTCGGCGGGCGGATTGAGGCCGGGCTCTTTGAGGACTACTCGGCGGGCAAATCCTGATCTGGTCGAAATCTTCCGTGTAGCCGCTCTTCCCGCTCACGCAGATAAGTGAATTTCTTGCGAATTTCCTCGACCCACGGAAGCTCCACACCCACATAGCGACCACCCCCGCAATGCGTCATGTATTGCCCGAAGGTCTCAAAGACATCCCGGTTTACCGCGCTCGGATCGTCGAGTATGCGATAACAGTTGCCGCTGCGCAGAATGGTTCGGCCAAGATAGTCTTTCTCCACGTTGTCCCAGATCTCTTTTTTCACCGGCGCCTCTGAGGGCCGGAACCTCACCGCAGCCTCGCTTCGCTGCTGATCCTGGTTCGGGTTGATGCTGACAATTGTTTGCAGATCATCGATCGCATCTCGGACTGCGTTCGACTTTTGTTCCTCCCAGTCAATATCGGGTTCCGTGACCGTAACCACGGCCGGCTCAGCAATAGCTCGACCGCTGCTTTCAGCTGCTTGCTCTTCTGTTTGTGCGGCGGGTTGCGTGGTCGATTCGACCGCCCCCTCAACGATTTCTCGTGGTGTTTCCTGAACATCCGATGAGACAACCTCCACTGCAACTTCTTCGGGCGGAGCAATGTTGACAACCAGGGTGGGAGAGGGAGATCGCGGCAACATTTCGACAGCAGGAAACTGCAGCACGCTGAGAATTGCGGCCACCAGAAGCGTGGCGAAGAACAGGGCGACGTTGAACCGCCTGCCGGAATCGGCCTGCCAGTCCGACAATTCGAAAGCGCGTCGCAGATTTGATTGCATCGTACTATTGTTTGATGCATCAGCCCTGCTATGGGTTGCAGCGTTTGACGTCGTCCCGTGGATTTATCGAGACACCGATCAGCTTCCGATGGGGTGCCAGGTCGTTTTGACTTCCTGCGTCTGCTTGATGAGATAGGGGTTTTGCGCGGCATCGCCAGACCAGGCTTCATCAACGCGAGAAATTACTCTCTTGATGTTGTCTGCCGCTCTTATCTGTACATCCCTGGCAATGTCTTCGCCGCCATCACAATAAACCACCGCATTGACGTCCATGTGCGATGCAAATTGACCGGTCAGTTCCTCGCGATACCCTGTCAGTATATTGATCACACCGCCGGGTACATCGGACGCGTGCAATACTTCGGCAAAACTGATCGCGCTCAGCGGCAGTTTTTCCGACGCAAGAATAACGCAGGTATTTCCGCCAACAATAGCCGGTGCAATGTTCGACACCAGCCCCAGAAGCGATGATTCGTCCGGCGCAAGAATGGACACCACACCGGTGGGCTCCAATACGGAAAAATTGAAGTGCGACGAGCTGACCGGATTGACGGCGCTGAAAATTTGCTGGTACTTGTCCGACCAACCGGCGTAGTAAATCAGTCGGTCGATGGATTTTTCAACTTCAACCTTCGCATTGCGCTTTGTAGTTCCCTGTAGCACCAGTTCTGCAACGAACTGCTCGCTTCTGCCCTCAAGCATCTCTGCAATTCGGTAGAGAATCTGGCCGCGCAAGTAGGCACTGGCTGATGACCAGCCTGGAAACGCTTTTCTCGCTGCAACTACGGCGTTGCGGAAATCCTTGCGACTGCCTCGGCACAT
>QIHS01000274.1 GCA_003229095.1 Woeseia sp.
CGTTCTCCATATTCCCGTTTATTGACTCCTTTGATGCCTGGCAAACCATCCAGTGCAAGATGCAATTTGGCAGCATTGCCCTGCATACGCAGGTGATGTATCCGATGCGTAAATCCGGTCTCAACATTCCTCGCCTGCACCAGTTTCATGATGGTTGTCTTAGGATCCGCATTCGATACCACCAGCCAGCTCGAAAATATTTCGCCACTTTCAGCTTCGACACCCGCGGCACGACCGTTCTCAACGATAATCCGCGACACTTTCATGCCAGTGCGGATAACCGCGCCGTTGTTCCTGGCCGAATGTGCCAACGCTTCAGTCACCGCACTCATGCCACCGGCCGGCTGACAGATCTTGCCGTGTGTGGCCGCCAGGCGATATAAATAGGTGAGAATCGTATTGGGTGAGCGCGGCCCAAGATGAGTGCCCATCACTGCATCGAGGCTTATGGCGCCACGTAACGAACTGCTCTCAAACCGCTCTGTAACCTCGTCGTGAATATTCATGCCGATCAAGCGCAGCAATTCACGCATCTCGACCTTGCCCATGCGGCGCATGTTGAAACCCAGCAGCGCCAGCGTCAGCATGTCTGACTTGCTCGCGTCTTTCGCCAGACGCGGCGGTGTTTTGTTCAGCAGCGTCCTGATGAAATCCGCGAAACCCATCATGCGCTTGCGAAACGCCCGGTACTGGGTGACATCTGCATCGGTCACGCCGGAAATTTCGTCTCCATTCATACGCAGGTGATTGCCGTCGGCTGACAAGGCAATCGTGCCGATATTCTCGGCGGCGTAGTCGATTTTAAGACCGAGGTCTTTTTGCACCTGTGGTTGCAATTGGTAAAGCAAATGCGCAACCGATGAAACAGAATAGCCCTCGGCAAACGATCGCGTAACGGCAGCACCACCGACCTGGCTGTTTGCTTCCAGCACAAGCACCTTCTTGCCTGCTCTTGCCAGCAGAGACGCGCAGATCAGGCCGTTATGGCCGGCACCTACAACGATGGCATCGTATCGGTCGGCCATCAGTCGTCCCCGAAGTTTGCCGGCGTAGTATCCGGACGTTTGAGATCGAAAAGGATTTCCCGAGCTGCATTACAACCCGGTGCAGCCATCACGCCACCGCCTGGGTGGTTACTTGAACCACACATATAGAGCCCACTTACCGGCCCACGATATTGGGCGTAACCGGGAATCGGCCGGTTGAACATCAACTGATCCATGGTCAGCTCGCCGTGGAAGATATTGCCTTCGGTCAGGCCGGCCTCGTCTTCGATTTCCTTTGGCGTACGAACTTCGCAATGCAGAATCAGGTCTTTGAAGTCCGGGCTGTAATTCGCGATCTGATCGATGACTGTCTGCCCGAACTGATCGCGCTCTTCATTGGTCCAGTCACGACCCTCGAGTTTGGTCGGGCAGTACTGCACGAAACAACTCATGAAATGTTTTCCGGGCGGCGCCATCGTCGGGTCGCATACGGTTGGAATCACCATGTCGACATAAGGGTCCTTCGACCAGGTGCCCTCTTTCCAGTCGTCATAAGCGCGTTCCATGCGCTCCATCGAATCGATGAAGTGCATGTCGCCGTCGAGTAGGGGGCTGTTTTTCGGTAGCGAAGGGAAAGTCGGCATGCCATCCAGCGCGATGTTGAGTTTCCCGGATGAGCCGCGGATCTTGAAGTTTTTTACACGGTGATAGAAATCATCGTCAAGATCGTTTTTGTCCATGCACTTCAGGAAGGTGCGTTTTACGTCCATCGCCGAGACAACAATGCGTGCATTGATTTCCTCGCCGGTTGAGAGAGCGACACCTTTAACCTTGCCATTCTTGACCACGATTTTTTCGACGTCGGCATCGGTGCGCAATTCTCCACCATATGCCTGATATGCGCTGCTGATGGCATCGGCCACCGCGCCCATGCCGCCGCGCGCGTATCCCCAGGCACCCATGTTGCCATCGACGTCGCCCATGTAGTGATGTAACAGCACGTAGGCGGTTCCCGGTGAGTGAATGCCCAGCGCAGTACCGATGATGCCGCTGCCGGAAAGCGCTGCTTTGATCACGTCGGTTTCGAAATATTCGTCGAGATATTCAGCAACACTCATCGTCCGAAACGAATGGTGTCGTACATGCGTTGCTCGCCCATTTCGTAAAATCTGCTGCCCAGGTGAGCGAGTTCCTTAAGATCGCGCGGCTTGAACGAAGTTGGATCGGGCGGTGTCCGCAAGAGGAAGTCGCGGATGAAGCGGCATTGACGCATCGTGTCTGCGGAATATCGTTCGTAGGCATCGGCATCGGATTTCGAGAAGCGCGCGTACTCGCGGTAGTGCACCTCGTGATCAGGGTAGCTGCCGAGGTAATCGCCATTTTCCATGAACACAGTGCCACCACCATAGGGCGTTATCTGCAGGCCATGGCGAGCGAGGTCAAGGTCACGAAAGATTTCGGGTCGCAAAAGACTGCAAACATAAGAGCAGTTCGAGTAATACCAGTCTTTATAAAGATTGCGGCTGACCGTGGCACCGCCAATATAGTCGTTCTTTTCAAGACACAGAACATCGAGGCCCGATTTGGCCAGGTAAGCGGCATTGGTCAGGCCATTGTGTCCCGCACCGACGACAATAGCGTCATAGGTTTTCATTGATTTTGTTCGCCCCGTATTCCTGTTCTGTGCTCATGCCGTTTTTATCGTGCTCTTTTCGGCAGGCAATTTCTGCATTGTAATTTCCACCGCCTGTGCAAATTTGTCCAGCGTTTGCTCAAGGCATTTCACATCGTGAGCTTCGCTGATGAACCAGGGCTCCCTGGAATCAGGCTCGACGAGACTACCCAGCTCGTGTAGCTCTGGCGCCAGTGAGTCGTAGAAGTCGTAGTTGGCGTTAACCCAGTCGCGATAATCAGTGGGTGCTTCCTCACTAAAGAACAACCCCATCATCGATGGATGGCCGACGAAACAATGCGCAATACTTTTCGCAGAGAGGATTTTGCTCAATCCTGTCTGAAGACTCTGCCCATAGGTCTCTATGGTCTTCAGCGCATCGGTTTCGTCGAGAATTTCGAGTGTTTTGTTTGCCGCAGCCAGCGACACGGAATGTGCGGTGTAAGTGCAGCCATGCACAACGCCATCGCCAACCTTGCACATGAGATCCTCACGTCCCGCCTCAGACTTATCTTTCGCCGCTCCCGTCGATATCGCCATAAATTGAGTCAGCGCTGCATTTTTTACCGTGAACTCGGTGAACAAGAGAGGCATGAAATAGTAGGGCACGTCGAACCGCCATTTACCGGACATTGACTCTATTCTGAGCAGGTCACCACGCATGCTGATAGCCATAGATGACGGTATTTCCACCTCCAATGGCATCTCTGGTTCGGACGGTAGTCTCACAGCGTTGAACACGGTTGATCCACCATACACACCCAATCGTTCAGACCAGGAAAAGAGCATTTGAAGGATCAAATCCGGTTCTTTCGGCAAGATGCTACCTTAGTCCCTTGAATTGGTCAGGCTCAAGTGTCTCGTAGTTTGCGTTCAGCCAATTGTTCAGCTTCATTGTCTCCACGACAACTTCGGCAGACCCGAATATTGGCTCAGCAAGTGTCTCCAAAGAATATCCCGACTGCGACGTGGACAACTGATTTTCCAATTGAGCTGTGGCGAGCGCAGAAAACATGCTGAAAACGAATAGAATCGCAGTCCGTTCGATCATCAGTAAACTTTTCCTGGTCGATAACTCTTGCATTGAATGCGATTCTCCACCCTTCAGGTTCGGCTACAAGCGCTCACTCTGTAACAGTTTCGAAGCGCACCCATACGACGCCGCGAACCTTGATGTTCTCGGGCACAAACATCATTGGATCTACGATTCCACGCGTACTTGCAGTTACGACAATCTCCTCAATTTGATTGCTAGATACTTGCCGCAGGCGAAGCTCCAGCGAAGGCGTTAAGCTGTTCTCACCAACTTCAACAGGCATTCCCAAACGAATATCTAACCCGGAAGCCATTGCTTCGGCCTTCATTTTTGCCTCTCTGGCAGCACTTGCCAAGGCCGCACGCTGCAGGACTGATTGGTCGTCTACGTCGCTTCTAACATCTTCAAGCTCGTCTATTCCGGCCTCAACAAGCAAATGAACCAACTGTTCATAGTCATTCAATTCGCGCAGCTGAATCTCGACCGTTCTGCTAACCGAAAATCCCGTGAGCCTCTCATTGTCGTTTCTGTCGTACGTGTAATTCCGCTCGACTCTTACCCCGCTAAACGTCAGATCATCTTTGGCGATTCCAAACGAATCAATTGCGCTGACTACTTGCCTGGTTCGAGAATCGACGTCCTCCTTTGCATCATCAACCTCCCTGTCGTTTGCCGCGATAAGGGCCACCAACCGTACAAAGTCGGGAGGGATCTCTACCTTGGCTTCTCCGCGTACCGTCAGGAAACGGTCGCTCTGAGCAAATGCGTTGGGCGCAAAGCAAACGGCGCAAATCAGAATTAGTCCGACAATTTTTTTCATTCGTGGATTCCTTTGACGATTAGTAACAAACAGAAGATACCGCCCGAT
>QIHS01000188.1 GCA_003229095.1 Woeseia sp.
GCGAAATGCCGCTGATGACCGACCACGGAACATTTGTGATCAATGGCACAGAGCGTGTCATCGTATCGCAGCTGCACCGTTCGCCGGGTGTTTTCTTTGATCACGACAAAGGCAAGACCCATTCATCAGGCAAGCTCTTGTTTTCCGCCAGAATTATTCCTTATCGCGGTTCATGGCTCGATTTTGAGTTCGATCCGAAAGATGCCGTATTTGCCCGCATCGACAGGCGCAGGAAACTGGCCGTCACGATCATCCTGCGGGCCCTTGGCCTGAACAATGAAGAGATGCTGGACATCTTCTTTGAGAAGAACGATTTCTATCTCTCGGAGAAAGAAATTCGTATGGGACTCGTTCCGGAACGACTCCGTGGCGAGACTGCAAATTTCGATGTCAAACTGGGCCGTAAACTGATCGTCGAAGAAGGCCGGCGAATTACTGCCAAACATGTTCGCGACATGGAGAAATCCACGGTCAAAATGCTGGTTGTCCCCACCGAGTATCTTGAAGGGAAAATTCTGGCACACGACATTGTGGACGAAGAGACCGGCGAATTGCTGGCTGCCGCCAATGCCGAGATGACGCCGGAACTCATTGAGCTCCTGATCGAAAACAAGGTCGAGCATATTCAGTGTTTGTACGTGAATGATCTTGATCGTGGGCCTTATATTTCGAACACACTGAACATTGACCCGTCAACGACCAGGCTTGAGGCGCTGGTTGAAATTTATCGCATGATGCGGCCGGGCGAGCCGCCAACCAAAGAAGCGGCTGAGAACCTGTTTCAGAATTTATTCTTCAACCCGGATCGCTACGACCTGTCAGCGGTAGGGCGAATGAAGTTCAATCGGCGTGTCGGTCGCGATACCTCAGAGGGAAGCGGCATTCTGGACAATGATGACATTCTCGACGTGTTGCAGACGCTGATTAATATTCGTAATGGCTATGGCACCGTGGATGACATCGATCATCTCGGCAACCGTCGCATCCGAAGCGTTGGCGAAATGGCGGAGAATGCTTTCCGCGTGGGTCTCGTTCGTGTGGAACGGGCTGTCAAAGAGCGCCTGACCCAGGCTGAGACTGAAGGTCTGATGCCGCAGGAAATGATCAACGCCAAGCCGGTTGCGCCGTGAAAGAGTTCTTTGGCTCCAGCCAGCTGTCGCAATTTATGGATCAGAACAACCCCCTCTCGGAAGTGACCCATAAACGACGTGTATCAGCGCTTGGGCCGGGTGGCCTGACGCGTGAACGCGCCGGTTTCGAGGTGCGCGATGTGCACCCGACGCACTATGGCCGAGTTTGTCCGATTGAAACGCCTGAAGGGCCGAATATTGGCCTGATCAACTCGCTTGCTGTCTATGCCCGCACCAATGCTTATGGTTTCCTTGAAACACCGTATCGCAAGGTCACAAAAGGGAAAGCCACCGCAGACATCGAATACCTGTCAGCCATTGAGGAAAGTCAGTACGTTATCGCGCAGGCAAATGCGGATCTGGACAAACTGGGTCGCTTTGAGGAAGAGCTGGTTGCCGTTCGTTACAAGAACGAGTTTACCCTGGCAGATCCTTCTACCATTGATTACATGGATGTGTCTCCGCGCCAGATCGTTTCGGTCGCGGCATCCCTGATCCCGTTTCTTGAGCACGATGATGCAAACCGCGCACTCATGGGATCAAACATGCAACGCCAGGCTGTGCCAACGCTACGATCCGAGGCACCGCTTGTCGGTACCGGCATGGAGCGGGCAGTGGCGATCGACTCGGGTGTTACCGTCGTCGCAAGACGTGGTGGCACAGTCGACTCAGTCGATGCCTCGCGCATCGTCGTTCGTGTCAATGACAACGAGACCGACGCATCGGAATCCGGTGTTGATATCTACAACCTGACCAAATACACCCGTTCCAACCAGAACACCTGCATCAACCAGCGACCGCTGGTCAATAGCGGCAACCTGATTGCGAAGGGTGATGTGCTGGCAGATGGGCCGTCCACTAATATGGGTGAGCTCGCGCTTGGGCAAAACCTGCTGGTCGCCTTCATGCCGTGGAACGGCTACAACTTCGAGGATTCCATTCTCATCTCTGAGCGGGTAGTCGAGGAAGACCGTTTCACGACAATTCACATCGAAGAGCTTTCATGTGTTGCACGCGACACCAAACTCGGTTCTGAAGATATCACCTCGGATATTCCGAATGTCGGTGATTCGGCGTTGGCAAAACTCGATGAGTCCGGCATCGCCTTCATTGGCGCCGAGGTCAACGCAGGTGACATCCTGGTCGGCAAGGTTACGCCGAAAGGTGAGACTCAGCTGACGCCGGAGGAGAAGCTGCTGCGTGCGATCTTCGGCGAAAAGGCATCAGATGTTAAAGATACGTCACTTCGTGTGCCGCCCGGAATGGATGGCACCGTCATTGACGTTCGCGTCTTTACCCGAGACGGTGTGGATAAAGACGATCGTGCGTTGTCGATTGAAAAAGCAGAGCTCGACGCGGTCCGCAAGGACCTCGACGACACCTTGAGAATCCTCGAAGAAGATATCTACGAGCGCGTAGAGCGAATGTTGACAAACAAGGTGGCCCAGGGCGGGCCGAACAATCTGAAGTCCGGCAGCAAGATTACCAAAGCTTATCTTGACGAAGTGCCGCGCGAGCAATGGTTCGAAATTCGCCTGAAAAACGAGGAAGCGAATCAGCAACTCGAAACGGCGGCAGAACGCCTGAAGACACAGCGCGACGAATTCGATCGCCGTTATGACGTGAAGAAAGAGAAGATCACCGCTGGTGACGATCTCGCTCCTGGCGTCCTCAAAATGGTCAAGGTCTATCTGGCTGTCAAACGCCGCATCCAGCCGGGTGACAAAATGGCTGGCCGGCACGGCAACAAGGGTGTTATTTCGACCATCGTACCGGTCGAAGATATGCCTTACCTTGACGATGGCACGCCGATTGACATCGTGTTGAATCCACTGGGTGTTCCGTCGCGAATGAACGTCGGTCAGGTGCTGGAAACGCATCTTGGCATGGCGGCCAAGGGCCTTGGCCACAAGATCAATGCGATGCTCAAAGGGCAGGAATCCACCGCGAAAATTCGAGGGTTCCTTGAAACGATTTATAACAAGACCGGTGGCAAGGTCGAGGATATTAAATCGTTCAGTGACGGGCAACCTGGTGAACGGTGTACCAACCGCAACGCCGGTTTTCGATGGTGCGACAGAAGCGGAAATCAAAGGCCTTCTGGCCCTTGCCGATCTGTCGGAAACAGGCCAGTCACATCTGACAGACGGTCGTACCGGCCAGTCGTTCGATCGCGAAATCACGGTCGGTTACATGTACATGTTGAAACCTGGTTGACGACAAGATGCATGCACGTTCCACCGGTCCATACAGCCTGGTTACGCAACAGCCGCTGGGTGGTAAGGCGCAATTCGGTGGTCAGCGATTCGGCGAGATGGAGGTCTGGGCACTGGAAGCCTACGGCGCCGCTTATACCTTGCAGGAAATGCTGACAGTCAAGTCAGACGACGTACAGGGCCGCACCAAGATGTACAAAAACATCGTGGATGGGGAGCATGAAATGGATGCGGGTATGCCCGAGTCCTTCAATGTCCTGGTGAAGGAGATTCGATCTCTTGGCATCAACATTGAGCTGGAGACAGAGAAATGAAAGACCTTCTGAAGCTTTTCAAATACCATAATCCGGTTGATGATTTCGATGCCATTCGAATCGGCCTGACGTCGCCAGACACGGTGCGGTCGTGGTCGTTCGGTGAGGTCAAGAAACCCGAAACCATCAACTACCGGACGTTCAAGCCGGAGCGTGATGGATTGTTCTGTGCGAAGATTTTTGGACCGATCAAAGACTACGAATGCCTGTGCGGCAAGTACAAGCGACTGAAGCATCGCGGCGTCGTCTGCGAGAAGTGTGGCGTTGAAGTTACACAGACCAAGGTCAGGCGCGAACGTATGGCGCACATCGACCTGGCAAGCCCGGTCGCACATATCTGGTTCCTGAAGTCTTTGCCCTCACGCATCGGCCTCATGCTGGACATGACGCTGCGTGAGATTGAGAGAGTTCTCTACTTCGAAGCATTTGTTGTCGTTGAGCCGGGAATGACCACGCTCGAGCGTGGCCAGCTGATGACTGACGAGATGTATCTCGACGCCATCGAGCAGCACGGCGATGAATTCGACGCCAGAATGGGTGCCGAAGCTGTGCGCGAAATGTTGATGACGATCGACCTGCAGCGAGAAGTTCTGCAGGTTCGAGAAGATATCGGCGCAACCAAATCCGAGACCAAGATCAAGCGTCTTTCCAAGCGCCTGAAATTGCTGGAATCGTTCATCGAGTCCGGCAACAAGCCAGAATGGATGGTGATGACGGTCCTGCCGGTATTGCCGCCCGATCTTCGGCCGCTGGTACCACTCGATGGTGGCCGCTTTGCGACCTCCGACCTCAACGATCTTTACCGTCGTGTGATCAACCGTAACAATCGTCTGCGCAGACTGCTGGAGCTGAATGCGCCGGACATCATCGTGCGTAACGAAAAACGCATGCTGCAGGAATCCGTCGACGCGTTGCTTGATAACGGTCGTCGCGGTCGTGCCATTACCGGCACCAACAAGCGACCATTGAAGTCGCTGGCCGACATGATCAAGGGCAAGCAAGGTCGTTTTCGCCAGAACCTGCTGGGCAAGCGCGTTGACTATTCCGGCCGCTCCGTAATCGTGGTCGGCCCCACGCTGAGACTGCATCAGTGCGGCCTGCCCAAGAAAATGGCGCTCGAATTATTCAAGCCGTTCATTTTCTCGAAGCTGCAACTCCATGGTGACGCATCCACGATCAAGGCTGCCAAACGACTGGTTGAACGTGAAGGTCCGGAGGTCTGGGACATTCTCGAAGAAGTTATTCGTGAGCACCCGGTCATGTTGAACCGGGCGCCGACACTGCACAGGCTTGGCATCCAGGCATTTGAGCCGGTACTTATCGAAGGCAAGGCGATTCAGCTGCATCCGCTGGTTTGTACCGCATTCAACGCTGACTTTGACGGCGACCAGATGGCCGTGCACGTGCCATTGTCGATCGAAGCACAGCTTGAAACACGTGCGCTGATGATGTCGTCCAACAATATTTTGTCGCCTGCGAACGGCGACCCGATCATTGTGCCTTCGCAGGACGTTGTACTCGGCCTCTATTACATGACTCGCTCTACCGTCAACGGCAAGGGTGAAGGCATGATTTTCTGTGACATCGACGAAGCTCGTCGGGCATACGAGAACGGCGTCTGCGATCTGCAGGCACAAGTCCGGGTGCGCGTACCGATGCACGGACAGGATGACGATGGCGAAGTCGCGACAGGTGTCGAACTCGTAGAGACAACTGTCGGTCGCTCATTATTGTCAACGTTGTTGCCCAAAGGGCTGAGCTTCGACCTGGTCAACAGAAAAATGACCAAAAAGGCGATTTCGAATGTGATCAACGCCTGCTACCGAAACCTGGGCCTGAAAAAGACGGTCATTTTTGCGGACAGACTGATGTACACAGGATTTCGCTTTGCGACCACTGCGGGCATTTCCATCGGCATCAATGACATGGTCGTGCCAGAGGAAAAAGTTGAAATTCTTGCTGCCGCCGAAGTGGAAGTGAAGGAAATTCAGGATCAATATGCGTCCGGTCTTGTTACCGAAGGTGAGCGATACAACAAGGTAATCGACATCTGGTCGCGAACGAATGACCAGGTTGCCAAAGCAATGATGGACAAACTGGGCACCGAGTCAAAGATGCGAAAGGCAAAGACGTCGAACAGGAGTCGTTTAACTCTATCTACATGATGGCCGATTCAGGCGCTCGTGGATCCGCAGCTCAGATCCGACAGCTGGCTGGAATGCGAGGCCTGATGGCCAAGCCGGACGGCTCAATTATCGAGACACCAATTACCGCAAACTTCCGCGAAGGTTTGGACGTATTGCAGTATTTCATCTCGACTCACGGCGCTCGAAAAGGTCTTGCAGATACTGCGCTCAAGACAGCCAACTCCGGGTACCTGACTCGCCGCCTCGTCGACGTGGCTCAGGACCTGGTGGTAACTGAAGTCGATTGCGAAACGCGCAGAGGCGTTCCAATGTCACCCCTCGTAGAGGGCGGCGATATTGTAGAGCCGCTTCGTGAACGTGTCCTTGGACGGGTACTTGCAGACGCTGTACTGATTCCGGGCAGCGACAAGATCGCGTTCGATGCGGGAACGCTTCTGGACGAAGCCGGCGTGGCTCGCCTTGAAGAGCTTGCCATCGACGATGTAATGGTTCGCTCCCCGATCACTTGTGAGGTTCGCTACGGCGTTTGCGCACAGTGCTACGGTCGTGACCTTGCTCGTGGCAATCGCATCAACAT
>QIHS01000363.1 GCA_003229095.1 Woeseia sp.
CGTCAAACTGGTCTTTCAGGTAAAGAGACTCGGGTTGCAGGCGAATGGATTTGCCAATCTGCTCTTCGATTTCTGTCAGGCCATTGCTTTCTTCATCGAGCAACAAGTCAATTACCTCCTGATGTGCAAGCACCAGAACACCATCAAACTCAAACTGCCTGTGCTGGCGAATAACTTCGCGGAATATCTCGAAGCAGACCGTCTCTGCGGTCATAATGAAACCGCGAGCTTCACAATTTTCGCAGTCCTCACAAAGTACATGTTGCAAGCTCTCGCGCGTGCGCTTACGCGTCATTTCTATCAATCCGAGCGCTGACAGCGGCGTAATCTGATACTTCGCGTGATCGCGCGCCATCGATTGCTCCAGGACCTGCATCACGCGCTCCCGATGATCGGCTACTTCCATATCGATGAAGAAGTCGAGGATGATAATGCCTCCCAGATTCCTTAGACGCAGTTGCCGCGCAATCGTTACCGCGGCTTCGAGATTGGTCCGAAAGATCGTCTCTTCGAGGTTGCGGTGCCCTACATAGCCACCCGTATTAACATCTATAGTGGTCATCGCTTCCGTCTGGTCAATGATGACATACCCGCCTGATTTTAAAGAAACACTTCTGCCAAGCGCCTTTTTAATCTCGTCTTCGGTCGCATGCAGATCGAAGATGGGCCGGCGCCGTTCGTAGAGTTCTAACATCGGTGTCAGTTCAGGCAGGAAGCGCTCGGTAAAGGCCTGCATCTTCTCGAATACCGGCACCGAATCCACCAGGATGCGCTCCACATCGCTGCTCACCATGTCACGCAGGACGCGAATCGGCAGTGACAAGTCCTCATGTACCAGTGATTTTGCCCTGGCCTTGCTGCACTGCAGCTGAACAGCGCTCCAGAGTTTGCGCAGGAACGTCAGGTCAGCCCTCAATGCGTCGCGACTGACGCCCTCGGCAACCGTACGCACAATTACCCCGCCTGGCTCGTCGTCTTCAGCCAGTATTTCTTCCATGTCCGTGCGCAGCCGATCACGCTCCTGTTCACCCTCGATGCGGGTCGATATACCCACGCCGGAACTCAGCGGCAGCAATACCAGGAATCGCGAAGGCAAGGTCATGAAGGTCGTCAATCGCGCCCCTTTTGTGCCCAGAGGGTCTTTCACGACCTGCACCAGAACCTCCTGGTTCTCGCGGATTAGCTCGCGAATATCCAGCACTGCGGCCGTGCCGTTGCCATTGACAGGTTCATCCACCTGCGGCGGGGCAATGTCGGATGCATGCAGAAATGCGGTTCGCTCAAGGCCAATATCAATAAATGCCGCCTGCATCCCCGGCAACACACGCGACACCCTGCCATTGTAGATGTTGCTGATCAGCCCGCGACGCCCGGCACGCTCGATGAAAATTTCCTGCAAGACGCCATTTTCCAGCAGCGCCGCACGCACTTCACGGGGCGTGACGTTGATCAGGATTTCCTCTTTTGACGATGCCTCGGTCATATCATTCCATGCTGCACAATACGTTGATGCCCGCCCGGCCAAGCAAGGCCTGCGTCTCGTAGACGGGTAAGCCTACTACGCCTGAGTAGCTGCCCTTGATTGACTGGACAAAAATACCGCCAAGTCCCTGAATTGCATAGCTCCCTGCCTTCCCTTGCGGCTCTCCACTTTGCCAGTAACTTTGCGCCTCATTTCGATGGATGTCCCGAAATCTGACTTCGGTTAGCGACATTTCTGTGTCCAGCTCATTGCCGCTGCGGATGGCGACAGCGGTCAATACATGGTGTGTGCGGCCAGACAGTGCGGCAAGCATCGCCAGTGCATCATCTTGTGAAGTCGGTTTGCCAAAAATGCGTTCCCCGAGCACAACCACGGTGTCTGCGCCAAGAATTGGCAGTGATTTGTTCTTGCACGCTTGTGCCTTGCCGCCGGCCAGCCTCAGCACCAGCTCTCGTGCTGCCTCGCCCGGCCCGGGCGTCTCGTCGATATCCACGCCGGCAAAACTGAAGCGAATGCCCAGCGTCGTCAGAATATCCCGCCGACGCGCGGACGATGAGGCAAGATGCAGGTCGTGGTCAGGCATACTTATTCACGGTGATATGGATGCCCTGTCGACAATGACCAGGCGCGATAGATTTGTTCTGCAAACAGGACCCGCGCCAGGCCGTGCGGCAAAGTGAGCTTCGATAACGACCAGGAAAGATTCGCGCGCGCTGACATTGCGCCACAAACACCATCGGGCCCACCAATGACAAACGCAATATCGGCACCGAGCGATTGCCAGCTATCAAGCTCCCGGGAGAATTCTTTGCTGGTGAATTGCCTGCCGCGCTCATCCAGCACAATGACGAACTCGGCGGGTTTTATCTTCGCCAGTATTTTTGTACCTTCGGCCTCTTTTGCTACCTCACCCGACGTCCCCTTGTTACGGCGCACGGTGCCACTGACTTCAAGGCGAAACTGCCATTGTCGTGGCAGCCGGGTCACGTATTCGTCAAACGCAGTATCGACCCAGCGCGGCTGTCGATCACCGACCGCTAGCAAACGAATGTGCATCTCAATTATCAGTCGCGGCGCGGCTTCTGGACGGGCTTAAAGACCAAAGTTTTTCGAGGTTATAGAATTCCCGGACCCGCGGCAGCATAACGTGAACGAGCGCGTCGCCCAGGTCGAGCAAAACCCAATCGCTGCCATTCTCACCTTCTATGCCCAACGGACGATGACCGGCCGCTTTGGCTTCGTCGGAAACCGCTTCGGCAAGTGCACGCACGTGTCGATTGGAGGTTCCACTCGCCACCACCATGTAGTCTGTGACGGAAGTCAGTTTGCGTACGTCGAGTTTGACAATGTCCTTTGCTTTACCTTCTTCTCAGTTTTTTACTGTTCATTCATGCTTCCGTTTCAATTCAAATTTCATATTTATACTTGTTTATAGCAGTCACTTTTCACAATGACGTCGTTGACTGCGTCCGGCAATAAAAAGCGCGGATCCCGACCAACGGATACTAACTCACGAATCTCCGACGACGAGATCTCGAGTTGCGTGACGTCGTGAACATAAATATGCCCGGCCTTCGCCTGATGCAGGTCGCTTATTCGATGCGTACCGCATTCTGCGAGCAATTCGCCCAACGGGCCCAAATCCGGCGCTCGCCAGCCAGGCCGATGGGCAACGACGATATGCCCGAGCTGCAGGATTTTCTGCCAGTGATACCACTTTGGCAAGCCGAGAAATGCATCCATGCCGATAATGAGCCCAATCGACCTCTCCGGATGCTCTTCGCGCAATGCCAACAGCGTGTCCACCGAGTAGGACGGCCCCTCTCTTTGCAATTCGCGATCGTCAACGACGAATCCATCTTGCGCCTCGGTCGCCACACGAACCATTTCGAGACGTAAAGATGTGCTCGCAACAGGTGTGTCACGGTGCGGCGGATTGCCACATGGCATGAATCTTACTTCATCAAAACGCAACGCCTGTAACATTTCGAATGCGGTTCGCAGATGTCCATAATGAATTGGATCAAACGTGCCACCAAAAATTCCCATGGGGCTCATGTCAGGAAATTCCGTTCATGCCGCACGGCTCGCAGAGCCGCTGAGTTGCAGCACGATCCGCGTCGCAAGTTGCCAGGGATCTTCGCGGAGCTGGCCTTTGGCCGCCGCATCTGCTCGCCGCGCCAGTTGCAACAGTTCGTAAAAATCAGCTGCCCGGTGTCTGCCAATACACGCCCGAACCAGTGCCTGGCGGCTTTGCCATATGCGTTCTTTTTGCATGCCCGCACTCAACGACGTCCCGGTCCGAACTCCGTCAGACAGGCCGGCAAGCGTACGCAGTTCGCGGGTTAACGCCCACATGACAATTACTGCATCGACACCCTCTGTTCTGACCCCCTGCAAAATGCGTATTGCCCGAGCAGCGTTGCCACTCACTGCCGCGTCAACGAGTTTGTACACATCAAATCGACTCGAATTGGCAACTGCAGCATCGGCTTCTGCAGCGCTCAGGGGTCCCTCACCATGCAGCAACCGCAGTTTTTCTATTTCCTGTTGTGCTGCCAGCAGGTTGCCCTCTACCCGATCAGCTATCAGGCACACGGCGTCTCTGTCCGGCTGCAAGCCAACTCGTTTCATGCGTTCATTGATCCACGCAGGCAGATCACGAATAGCCACCGGCCAGATCTGTAGCAGCGCCCCGCTTGCCTCGAGCGCACTCACCCACTTGGACTTTAGCCCCTGTTTGGCAATTTTTGGCGCACTCACGACAAATAACAAGTCGTCACCCGCGCGGCGCACAAAATCACATATCGCCGTACTGCCTTTTGTGCCCGGCTTGCCGGTTGGCATTTTCAATTCGACGATGCGTTTTTCCGCGAACAACGACAGACTGCCGCTCGCGCGATCCAGGTCTCCCCAGTCGAATCCGCTGGTTTGCACCAGGAGCTCCCGCGAATCGTATCCCTGTTCTTTGGCGGCTGCCCGGATGGCATCAAGCGCTTCATTCGCAGTCAGCACCTCGTCTCCGGTCACCAGGTAACAAGGCAACAGCTTCTTCTGCAAGTGAGCCGAAAGTTGATTCGCAGATAATTTCATGCAGCAACAGGCAAATGGATTTTCCGCGGGCGACAAATACTCGATAAACCGCGGCTGTTATAAACCATAATCGTCATGCCCCGGACAGCTGGTCCAACGCCACAGATTCCCCTTCAAGCAACACCGGGATGCCGTCGTTGATCGGGTACATCGTCTTGCCGTCGTCCGTCACCAGCGCCTCCTTGAGGTTTGCTTTGAGCACGCCACCATCTCGATTGACCAGTTCGCCCGCCGCAATTGCCGAATTGACTGACGCAAGCAAGCCGCTGCGCGCTACTGAGAGACCTTTGTGAGTGACCGGGCAGCAGAGTATCGAAAGTAACTTCTTGTCCATGGCAGTACCTATAAAATCCTTAAAATACAATATATTGTGTGTATTTTTGTTATGTTATATCATTTCACAGTTACGGCGTTCGGCGTATGTTTGAGTCGTGTTGAGTCGCGCTTACCGAACCACTTCATGAGCATAGCTGCACACGCCAATGGATAAAAGTTCCAGACAACCAGCAGTACTCGATAAGGTCGCGGTCGCGTTGTCCGGCCTGTGCCTGCTGCATTGCCTGTGGTCATCGTTGCGCTGCCTTTTCTCGGTCAGTTCGACGATGACCACCTGCACGCTGAGCTGCTGTTGTTTGTCATTCCTGTCAGCGTGATTGCGCTGACCAGCGGTTATCGGCGCCACGGCCGGATCAAGGTCATTTTGTCAGGCGCTGCCGGCCTGCTTATTTTGACTCTGGGTGGCACGGTGGTTCACGATCTCTACGGCTCGATCGCCGATCGTCTGATGACAGTGACAGGATCGTTCGTACTTGCGTGGACGCACTACCAGAACTTTCGGCTGGCGCGGAAGGATCTACGCTCAATTTCGTAACGATTTCAGCAGGTCATCCCGTCGGTATTTTTTCGCAAGATCCAGCGCGTGCTGTCGATCCTGCGTGAGTGGCTTCCATCTGGGCTGCTCTTGCAGGCAGATCGACATCAACTTCAAGCCCTTGATGTCGTTTTCGTGATGCAAGAGATGCGAAAAATAAATTTGCGCATAAAACAGCGCAGCGTCCTTGCTTTCCCAGGTCATCAGCTGCCGAAAAAACCATGCGCTTGCTTCATCAACATCGGGCTCGGACTGTACCCACTGTTGAATGTGCGCGAACCCTCTTTCACGGTCGCCGCGACTGATGATGCCATAGGCATGGCTGGCAATTTTTTGTCGTTCCTTTTCAAGATCGCCCGCGATTTCCTCCTCGCTTGCTTCGAGGGGCGCCTCGATTTCAAGGTCGAACACGATACCTTTTGCGCGCAGGAGCGCGCCCGTCAGCGTAAATAGCAACACGGTCTGGTACAAACTGCCCAGGCCGGTGACGATTGGCCAGATGCCAAGCGAATCGAGCCAGCCAATCAGGAATAGCATCGCTACGAAAACCACTGGCACCCAAAAATATGGCAGCCCGCACGCACCTATCATGCGCATGATGGCAAGCGGGTTAAGGCTTTGCAGTGGCGCATGCGTGACCGCGAGAATGGCGAGGGATGCCGGTAGCAGGATGAGAATCGAAAAACCGTAGAGCATCTGCCAACCCCATCCGTAGGGTGAGATGGATATTCCACCCCAGATCAAAAGCGCAATCAGGACCAGCGGGGTCAGGCTCCACAATTTGTCTGCCAGGCCGAACAACTCGGCATCCAGGGCCGGGGCCGCTTTCCCGTTCGCGCGCGCTTCCAGCAGAAACAGCAGGTAGCGAAAATATGGCGGCACGATGG
>QIHS01000068.1 GCA_003229095.1 Woeseia sp.
TTAATGCTTCTGAAACCCGATCCTTCGCGGGAACGTACATACACATTGCCTTCTTCGCGGGCATCCGGCCCGCCTTCGAGCAGGCTGTCCAACGGATCAGTGACAAACGGCAGTGGCTCAATGTCGATGCGGATCGCGGCGAGCGCGTCTTCAGCAGTTTTTTCATCCAGTGCGGCGACGGCGAGAATCGGGTCGCCAATGTACGCCGGTGAGTTCGTCAGGATCGCGGCACCGGGGGCATCGACCTCGGGCACATCGTCCGCCGTCAGGATGCCGACGACGCCATCCATCGCTTCTGCGACGGATGTATCAATATGCGTAACCCGACCATGTGCCATCGGGCTGGTGTACATGCGCGCGAAGACCATGCCATCAACACGGAAATCTTCAGCGTACTTCGCTTTGCCGGTCACTTTGCCGATGACATCGGGTGGCGTGAAGTCTTTGCCAATCAGTCGGTAGTCGCTCATGAGCCTTGCCCCGAAGCGCGCATCACGCCATTCAAATAGTGGTCGTAAGCACCACAGCGACACAGGTTGCCCGACATTGCCTGCCTGGCTTGCTCGCGCGTCGGTGTTGGGTTGTCTTGCAGCAGTGCGACCGCCGACATCACCTGCCCCGGCGTGCAAAACCGGCGTGCAAAAACCGCACTGCGGGCTTAGCTCGTCGATAAATGCCTGTTGCACGGGATGTAAAGTGCCATCCGCCGCCTGCAGTCCTTCGACGGTTTGCACCGCACGACTGCGAACGCTATGTGTCAGTGTTGAGCAGGAGTAATTCGTGATGCCGTCAATAAGGACGGTGCACGCGCCGCATTCGCCCCTGTTACAGCCAATTTTTGTACCGGTCAGCCCGAGTTTGTAACGCAATGTGTGCGCTAAAGTTTCCTGTGGCGCGATATCGACTCGACGCATCTGGCCGTTAATGCTGAGAGATAACAAGCGTTCAACCGCGCCCCGGGGTCGATCCTGGGCGATTGCTGATTGGAAGCCTGCTGCGGATGCACTGGCGACGCTTGAGGCAATGACTGCCTTGATAAAGCGTCGGCGTGAAAGTTGCGGATTCACTGCCTGAGTTCCTGCCTTTTTGTCGGGTTAGATAAAGTTGGCCAGGAGAACATCGTCATTCGACTGTCTTCCGGACTTTGTGACATCGCGTTTCTTTACTTCTTGTCGGCCGGCCAGGGCGTGCCCTGGTCCATCACTGTCACCGGCCCCATTCCTTTGTAGGTAAATTTCTGTACGCGCTTACCTTCGTAAGTCTCGGTCGTGTAGATATTGCCCTTCGAGTCAGTGACGAGCCCGTGAACTGCAAAAAACTGTCCCGGGTTGCGGCCGCCGGCGCCGAAGTTTGTCAAAATTTCAAGCGAGGATCGCTCGATGATAAATATTTTGCGATTGGTGCCGTCCGCCAGGTAAATGAAAGTCTGTTCCGGGTCAGATATCCCAAACCGATCCGTCACCTAGACTGTTCGGCTTGACGAACATTTCTTCTACAAACGTACCGTCCTTCTTGAAAACCTGCAGACGATTGTTGACCCGATCGCAAACGTAAACCAGGCCGTCATTAGACGGTTGCGCGCAATGCACCGGGTTGCGAAATTGTTGTGCAGGTTCCTGTCCGGGCACAAAAGGTCCGAGGTCCGCATCGTCAGGCTTGTTGCCGTAGGCGCCCCAGTAACGTTTCATTTCGCCGCTGTCTGCATCGAGCACGGCGACGCGCTTGTTTCGATAACCGTCGGCGACAAAGACTTCGTTTGATTCCGCATCAATCGATACTTCGGCGACGCTGCCGAAATTCACCTGACTATGGCTGTCTGTATCGGAGCCGGGCGTGCCAAATTCCGCCAGGAACTTGCCGTCACGGGTGAACTTCAATATGTGCGAGTCGCTGCGGCCGTTGCCGCCAATCCAGACGTTGTCTTTGTGGTCGATGGTGATGCCGTGATTGGATGCGGGCCAGGTGTAACCCTCACCCGAACCGCCCCAATGGTTGACCAGGTTGCCGTCGGGGTCGAATTCGAGAACGTTGGGGGCCGGAATACAGCAGTCGGCTTTCACTGGATCGGCCGCTGCACCGATTTCAGTGTTCTCGTTAAACGTGTCGCGTCGATGAATGATGTAGATGTGGTCCCGAGAGTCGACGCCAATGCCGATCGTCGCGCCCAGTATCCAGTGATTTGGCAGCGGCTTCGGCCAGAAAGGATCCACTTCGAACATTGGCGCGTTCTTGCTTTGCGCCTGTGCCGCGTTATCCAGCGATTTTCCGGCAAACCCTAAAGCAACCAGGGTCGCGATTACGGCAACTGCCGTGAGCATATTTCGATTCGTCATCTGCCGTGTTCCCCCAGTGTTCTTGTTAGCGGAGATGTCTCCCGATCGTGCGGCAGTATACTATGGTTTGTGAATCGCATCCCACCGGGCAAACGCTGCTGATTCGGGGTCAGAGCCCGTTTTCCAGAATAGTAGATAGAGGTCAGAGATCAAGCGTGAAAACGGGCTCTGACCCCAATAACAAAGCGGAATCGTGAGTAACAGAGCAACAACGACAGTTTCAAATGTCACAATGTGGCTTCTCATCCTGTCCGCCTCGGCGGGATTGGCGAGCACTGCGGCGGCACATGAGATTCCGGCAGACGTTGTCATTCAGACGATCATCAAAGCGGAAGGCGAGCATTTGGATTTCGTCGTTCGTGTGCCACTTGCGGCTATGCGCGATGTCAATTTCCCGGAGACCGACGGCGGCTACCTGCTTGTTTCCGCGGCTGACGATACGCTCAGGAGTGCAGCGACGGTCTGGATCGGCCAGGAAGTCTCATTGTACGAAGGAGATCGCCTGCTCGAGGACTGGGTGATTGAGTCCGTGCGACTGTCATTGCCCTCTGACCGGTCGTTCGACAGCTACGACAATGCGTTGCGCCACCTGTCCGGTCAGCGCCTTTCAGATGACATCGATCTGGTCAGGGAGCAGGCGTTGCTCGATGTGTTGATTCGCTATCCGATTGAAAGCGATGTCGCTGATTTTTCGATCGCGCCGAAGTTTGCGCGCCTGGGTCTGCAGACGACTACAGTCGTGCGTTACGTGCACACAAAAGACGTTGAACGGGTTTTTGAATTGTCCGGCGATCCCGGCGTAGTTCGACTCGACCCGAGCTGGCATCATGCGTTTTTTCGATTTGTATCATCGGGCGTCGGCCACATTCTTGACGGCCCGGATCACCTGCTGTTTGTTATCTGCCTGCTCATTCCTTTCAGGAGAATTCGGCCGCTGATCGCGATCATTACGAGTTTTACGGTGGCGCATTCGATAACGCTGATCTCTTCAGCCTTTGGCCTGGTGCCGAATTTCCTGTGGTTTCCCCCGTTCATCGAAACCCTGATTGCGCTTTCCATTGTTTATATGGCGCTTGAAAACATTGTTGGCACGCAGTGGCAGAAACGCTGGGTGATTGCGTTCGCTTTTGGGCTCGTGCACGGATTCGGCTTTTCGTTCGCGTTAAGTGAGACGCTTCAATTTGCCGGTGGGCACCTGCTGGTTTCCCTGCTGGCGTTCAATATCGGCGTAGAAATCGGCCAACTGTTGATTATTGTTATCGCTGTACCAGTGCTGAACTTCCTGTTCAGGAATGCGCGTGTGGAACGAATTGGCATCATCATTCTGTCGGCCATCCTGGCGCACAGCGGCTGGCACTGGATGAGCGAACGCGGTAGTGAACTCGCAGCGTACAGTTTTCAGTGGCCACAACTTGATTTTGCTTTTTTCGCTGCGCTGACACGCTGGCTCATGTTGCTGGTCGTCATTGGTGTTGTTGTTTGGCTGATGGCGCTGGTTTTCAGGCGGTTCCTGTTAAGCTCCGC
>QIHS01000311.1 GCA_003229095.1 Woeseia sp.
TCTGCGCAGGACCAGGGCCGACGCGCTGCTGTCCGGCTGGGCCCAGCTTCGGCGCATCAGCGTGCTTGAATTCCATCGCCTGCGCCCGGCGCCGTTCTTCGGCCATTCTTTTTACATCTTCCTCGCTCTGGATGCGAACTCGCGACAGTATGCTGATCGAGTCGTGTTTGACCTGCTCAAGCATTTCACCAAACATTTCGAACGCTTCGCGTTTGTATTCCTGCTTCGGGTTTTTTTGCGCGTAACTGCGCAAACCCACACTCTGGCGAAGATGGTCCATCGCACCCAGGTGTTCCTTCCAGTGAAAATCCAGCTGCTTCTGCATGACTTCTTTTTCGATCATCCGCATCAGTGGCTCGCCGACTGACTGCTCTCTGGCTTTGTAGGCCTTGTCCATTTCGGCCACACAGCGCTGCATAATCTGGTCTTCGTTCATGCGCTTGTCTTGCTTGATCCAGTCTGGCACATCCATCTGTACCGCAAAATCACTTGCGAATGCTTGCGCCAGACCCTCCGGGTCCCACTGCTCCTCGAGACTGCCAGGCGGAATGTATTGCAGAACAAGTTCGCCAACGACCTCCTCTCGAATTGCGCGTACGGAATCCGCCACTTCATCCGCTGCCATCAATTCCGACCGCTGGTGATAGACCACCTTGCGTTGATCATTGGCAACGTCATCGTATTCAAGCAGGTTCTTGCGCATGTCGAAGTTGTGCGACTCGACCTTGCGTTGTGCTTTTTCGATTTGGCGTGACAGCATTTTGCTTTCGATCGCTTCTCCTTCACGCATGCCGGCAGTCGCAAGCAATCGCTTGGTTCTTTGCGGATCACCGAAAATCCGCATCAGGGTATCTTCCATCGACAGGTAGAAACGGCTCGAACCGGCATCGCCCTGGCGGCCGGAACGTCCACGAAGCTGATTGTCTATCCTTCTTGATTCATGTCGTTCGGTACCCACGATATGCAATCCACCAGCGTCGAGCACGGCATCGTGGCGTTCTTTCCAGTCGACACGAATTTTATCCTGATCCGCGTCGGCGCCGGCATCTGCGAGCTCGGCATCCAGATTGCCGCCCAGCACGATATCCGTGCCACGGCCAGCCATATTGGTTGCGATTGTTATTGCGCCGGGCCGCCCCGCCTGTTGCACGATGTTTGCTTCGCGTTCATGCTGTTTGGCGTTTAGCACCTCGTGGCTGATGCCTTTTTTGGTCAGTGCGGCAGACAAAAGCTCAGAGGTCTCAATCGATGTCGTGCCAACCAGCGCGGGTTGGCCTCGCTCGCGGCAATCGGTAATGTCTTCGGTTATGGCATCGAATTTGTCATCTTGGGTGAGAAAAACGAGGTCGGGCATGTCTTTGCGCACCATTTCCATGTGCGTAGGAATAACAACAACCTCCAGACCGTAGATAGACTGAAATTCAAATGCTTCGGTATCGGCCGTACCAGTCATGCCCGACAGGTTGCTGTACAGGCGAAAATAATTCTGGAATGTGATGGAGGCAACCGTCTGGTTTTCCTGCTTGATCGCGACCCCTTCTTTGGCCTCGATCGCCTGGTGCAGGCCATCCGACCAGCGGCGGCCCGGCATCGTGCGCCCGGTAAACTCATCGACAATGACAATCTCGCCGTCTTTAACGATGTATTCAACGTCCCGCTTGAACATCACGTGAGCACGCAGCGCCGCATTCAGGTGATGCAGAAGTTTGATATTTTGCGCGTCGTAAAGACTCTCACCCTCACTGATCAGCCCCGATTGCGTCATCAGCTCTTCGATGTACAGATGTCCATCTTCGGTGACATGTACCTGCTTGGCTTTTTCATCTGCAGAATAGTGCCCGCGGATGACCAGTTCACAGATCGGCACAGCGCCCTCTTTGTCGGTCAATACGACATCCGCCCCGCGCTCGTCGCCAAAATCAAGCGCGTGGTTGACGCTCATGCTCTCAAGTTCGTTACCGTCGTCATCCTGGATCGTTAACGGTTTGCCATTCTCATCGAGAAGCGAGATTTTCTTCAGCAAGATGTCTTCGTTGCTCTTGCCGTCGGGCTCGGTGTGAGAGCGAAGCTTCGGTATCAGCTTGTTGATCTTCTGATACAGGTCTGTGTTTTCCTCAGTTGGCCCGGAGATGATGAGTGGCGTTCGCGCCTCATCAATCAGGATTGAATCGACCTCATCGACAATGCCGAAGCTCAGCGGTCGCTGTACTTTGTCGCTAAGAGAAAAAGCCAGATTGTCTCGCAAATAGTCAAAGCCGAGCTCGTTGTTGGTTGCATAGGTAACATCGGCTTCGTACGCCGCACGTTTCTCGTCTTGTGATTGCCCGGACCTGGACACACCGACGTTCAGGCCAAGAAATTCGTAAGCGGGTCGCATCCAGTCGGCATCGCGTTGTGCGAGGTATTCGTTGACCGTCACGATATGCACACTGTCGCCAGCAAGCGTATTGAGATAAGCCGGCAAGATCGCGACCAGCGTTTTTCCCTCGCCAGTACGCATCTCGGCAATATTGCC
>QIHS01000213.1 GCA_003229095.1 Woeseia sp.
CGCGATCGCGAAAGACGCGGATGCGAAACGCATACTTCGTGCCCAGATTCCTCGCAGGTGCCCCACAATAGACTGGTGTTTCTCTGCCAGCAAAAGCTGTTTTACTGCAAGCGAAAGTGCCGTGTTCCTTACTAACTCTGTTCCCAGCCTCGCAACTGCGGCTTCCAGAGATTCAATTTTTTCTTCCGATCGATTGTGATATGCCGAATTCGCGAACACGAATAGTCGGGATACCAGTACGACATCGGCACTCACAGCCCGACTTATCAGTCCGAAATCACATTCCTTGTCTTCGAGCAACTTTCGGATCTTGACGAGAACTGCCGGAAAAGAAGGTAGGGAAATTTCGCCAGACGCGAGGTCTTTGGACAGCTGACGCACGAATTGGAATCGCTGATCATTTTCGACTTCAACAACCATTGCTCAATTCAACTTTTCTGAACTTGCAGGTTGCACATGCACACGCATCAGCAACCGAGCTTCCGTATCGCTGAGCCCGCAATTTCGCATTAGATCCTCGAGGCTAGCGCCATGTTTCGCCATGCGGACAGCATGTTCAATCGGTAAAATCTGTTGTGTGCCCGCCTCCTGGCCTTGTTCCCGGACCATGCTTTCGATCTGCTCGAACAAAGGCGACAGTCGCTGGTCGATCGCAAGTAGCAATTCATCATGTTCGGTCTGCTCCTTCAACGCTGCCCCGGTTGGACTACTCCAGAACACCTTTTGTTTGTCAACCAGGCGCTGAAACTTCATAACAGCCAAACCTGCTGCTCCGACAAGGAGCGCATTCGAAATCAAGAGCGCATATAGCGAATATGTAGTATCAATGTTCATCATACGTACTCATCTATTCCTGACTTGTCCTCAACATCATCTTCAATATGCGGACTTTGACTCGGTGAATCCTTCTTTCTCTCGCCTGATTTTCGGTCCTGCGGTGTTTGCTGGGCCGGTTTCACCGGATAGGTGGGCTTTATCGTCTTTATTCCTGAAATTCCATCAGACATACCGTAGTTCTCCTGTTTACTTGTTCAGCATCGAGTGCAGGCGAATTGTCGCCTGACTATGAATCTGGCACACCCGTGACTCGCTTACACCAAGCACTTCACCAACTTCTTTCAGATTCAGGTCACGCTCGTAGTAAAGTGATAGTACGAGCTGTTCGCGCTCCGGAAGTTCCAGAATAGCGCGCGCAACTATTTGTCGCTGCTGATCGCTGCTTAGATCCTGCTCCGGAGTCGAATGCGCGGAACTCGGCGATTCCCTGCGAATACCCGGCTCATCCAATGACTCCTCATAGCTAAACAGTCGGCAACCGGCAGTATCGCGAATGATCTCGTAGTACTCATCAATCGTTATTTCGAGTCTCTGAGCGACCTCTTGAGCTTTTGCCGGCCTGCCATTCTCTGACTCAATCAAACGTATCGTCTCGGATACATCTCTTTGTTTTCGATAGACAGAGCGTGGTGTCCAGTCTTGTTTGCGCACCTCGTCCAGCATCGAGCCGCGAATTCGAATTCCTGCATAGGTAGAGAAACTGGCACCTCTGGATACGTCGAAATTCTGAGCTGCCTCAAGCAAACCGATCATCCCGGCTTGCAGGAGATCGTCGATCTCCACACTATCTGGCAATCGAGCTGAAAGGTGATGAGCAATTCGTTTTACGAGCGTCGTGTTATCGCTAATCAAGTCGTCAAGCGACTCGTATGTATTCGGTGCTGTGTTGCCGTAGGCGATCATGCATTTCTCCCGGTGGCGAGTCCGCGATCATCAAACAATCGCTCGAAAAAGAACTGAATTCCTTTATTTGAGTCGTTGCGTTGCGGCAGTGATTCGATTTTCCGCGCAATCTGAAAGAACGCTTTCGCGGATGCACTCCTGGGATAGGCATCGACGACAGCTCTCTGCTCCTGGACAGACCGCAGTAAATATCCGTCGTAGGGAACATTTCCAAGGTGGCGAAGTACAACATCGAGATACAGGTCTGAAACGCGATTTATTTTTGTGAACAATTTTTTACCCTCGAACTCACTGCGCGTTTGGTTTGTGACTATCTGATATCGTTCGACACCGTAGTTTTGGCTGAATACTTTAATCAGAGCATACGCATCAGTTATAGATGACGGCTCATCGCAGATGACGACAATTGCTTCCTGTGCCGCATGTACGAATCTCGCGACGTTGTCGGAAATTCCTGATGCAGTATCAACAACAAGTACATCCGGCTGCCAGGAAAGGTCGCTGAACGAGTTGATTACCGTCGCATGCGATGCGGCGGGAAGATCCGTCATAGCGAAGTTTCCCGACGACGCTGGTACAATTCTCAACCCTGCCGGACCATTTACCAACGTACTTTCCAAATCGACTTCGCCACTGATGACGTGCGCAAGGTTAAAACGCGGTTGAATTCCGAGTAGTACGTCGACGTTCGCCAGGCTCAGGTCGGCGTCCATGAGCATTACGTTGCGTTGTCCGGATGCGAGGGCGACAGCAATATTGGTCGCAACATCTTTGCCGCTGGATACAGCGACGACCTTGACGGGCTGTCGGTCCCGATAGCACACCATGCCGGCTGCCTGTGAGTTCTTAGCCATTTGCGATACTAACCTCCGTGTAGTTCTCTGCCATAGTTCGTTCATTTACCTTCGGTTTACTTGCCTCCATGCAGTCAACTGCATGATTGACGAGCCATAATTTCTTTTTTTCAGCCGGATGCAGATCATCCGGAACACGCTGTCCATCCGCGACAAACGCGATCGGAAGGTTGTTTCTGATTACGGTGCTGATGACGCAGCCGAGCTGGCCTGCTTCATCTATTTTCGTAACGATAGCGCCGGCCAGAGGTACCTGGCTGAAACGACGAACGGTTTCATCGAGTCCGGAAAGCGTAAGGTAGAACTTCACACGATCGCTGCTGCTGCCGTACGCCGCCAACCTGTTTGACAGGTCGATATCACGCTGACTCATTCCTTCAGTATCAATCAGAATCAGCCTTTTCGACTTGAGCCTTTGCAAAAGCGATGTCAGTTCATCTGCGCTACTCGCTGCATGAACCTTTGTGCCAAAAATGTTTGCGAATGCCATCAAGTGTTCTTTGGCACCAATTCGATACGCATCCGCGCAGATCAGGGCTATTTCATCACTGCCTCTGCGCATCGCATATTGTGCAGCTATCTTGGCAATTGTTGTTGTTTTGCCTACGCCAGTTGGACCTATCAGCGCCGCTACTCCGCCACGCTTGATAAGTTCGTCGTGCACGACCGGAATAGTTTTGGCCAGGGTTGCCAGCGGCGCCCGCCAAAGCTGTTTCTCATCGTTCACCGGAGCCGTTCGGTTCGCAATCATCGTTGCAATATCCGGCGCCAATCCAATTCGAGAAAGGTTGCGCAATATCTGTGCCTGGATCGGCGATCGTCTTGATTTGTCTTGCCAGACAAGCCCGGAAAGCTGAGTCTCCAGGAGCCCGCGCATAGAGGATATTTCCGCTCCCATCTTGACAAGCGTCGGTTCCTGCGACCATACGTTTCGTTTGTCCAGGTCCGGAGAATTGATACTTTTTTCAGCCGCAACGCTCACCAGGTCAGCAGAAACCACATCGACAGTTGTGTTTGAATTCGGCTCATCAATGAAATCTTCCGGCTCTACAACATCGCCAGACACATCGCTACTTTCGCCAGCGAAATCTGGCTGAGAACCCAGCGCGTGTTGCATAAGTGCCTCGTCATAGTCGATTGCGGCGATGAGCTCGATTCCTCCATCAACACGACGATTCGAGAGAATGACCGCGTCAGGGCCCTGTTCCTCCCGAACGCGACGAAGAACATGCCGCATATCAGTATCCATAAATCGTTTAATTTTCACTTTCCAATCTCCTGCAGTTTCCTTTGCGACCTAGCTAATCGCAGCTATCATCTGTATGCGTTTGTCATCGGGAATTTCGTTATAGGCCAACACGTACAGATTTCGTATGCCTCGCATCATCCTGGCAATCCAGGGACGCAAATTCGGCGCGACCAGAAGGAGTGCTGGCTCGCCAGCAATCTCCTGCTTCTGCGCGTGTTCACTTAGTGTTTTGTGAAGTCGTTCAACCATGCCTGGCTCCAGGCCAAGACTGTCTCCGTCCTTACTTGAATCATTCAG
>QIHS01000283.1 GCA_003229095.1 Woeseia sp.
AGAGCTTTAAAGAGGCACAAACCTGGGTCAGCGTGGTCTTGCTGGCGCCGACATTGCCGATACTGGTCGCATCGATCATGATGGTTCGGCCGAGCACACTGCTGATGTTTGTGCCCTCGTTAAGCCAGCACCTGTTGCTCGTCGGTCTGATCAAGAACGAACCACTCAATGGACTGCATGCCTTCGTGTCAGTTGCCGGCACGCTGTTGATCGGCGCATTGTTGACCTGGATCTGCGCACGGCTTTATCGGCGCGAGGGCTTGCTCGGCTAATCGCCAGGCAGTCAGGCGAAAAAAACCCCGCGCCGGGCGGGGTTCAGGTTATTTGCGGACTCTGCCTTTACTGGAAATACAGGCGAACATTCAGTTGATAGATGTTGAAGTCGTCCCAGAGCGCGGCCTTCCCACCTACGCCGACTGATTCCGTCAGCGCCAGCATAAAGCCTGCGGTCGAACGCACTTCTCCGTCGCCGTCATCAAAGTCGACGTAGTCAAGCCCACCGTACAGCTCAACGGCGTCGCTGACCATCCCGCGCAAGCCGAGACCAACGGAAAAGCCACCTTCATCTACAGAGCCGAAGCCACCAGCTTCCACTTCAAAATTGACATAGCCAAGATTCGCGTACACATCGAGATTCGGCGAAATGGTTGTGTGATAACCCCCGCCCAGTTCCAGTAGGTTCAGGTCGACGCCAGAACCGAGGTCTGCTGTCTGGTATTCGCCGAACAAGTGGAAATTCTCAGCGACGCCAAACGATGCACTTAAACCGAAGCCATCGCCATCGATATCAAGTCCGTTCGAATTGAAATCCATCCGACCGTATGAGCCCTGAATATAGTCGTAGTTAGCGCTCTGTGCGCTCACCGAAACAGAAAACGAGAAAAACAGTATTACGAGCATTAAACGCATCATGACGTTCTCCTGATCATTTCCCAAAAGAGGTTATGTGGATCAAGCCGTGCCGTTGAAACCTGAACACTTATGCTGATCTTTAAACATACTGGTTCACAACAATGCAGCCCCCCCTTATTATGTCTAACGGTAAGCTGTAAATCTGTAATACCGCTCTGTTTTTCGGGCACATTTGTTGCAGTAAAACAACGCCTTATTTGCCAATACAAAACGCTGAGAAGATTCGGCCCAGGAGCTCGTCGCTGGATACGTCACCAGTAATTGATCCGAGCACTGCATGTGACAACCGCAACTCCTCGGCCAGCAGTTCGCCGGCGTGCAACTCTGCCAGCGCGCTCCGGCCGCGCGCAAAATGTCCCGCAGCGGCATCGAGTGCCTGAATATGCCGCTGGCGGGCGGTGAAGGCGCCCTCTCCGAGATCATGATAGCCGGCGAGCGATGCGATCGCTTTTCTTAGCACGTCGATTCCGGCGCCGGTTTTTGCCGATACGTTGATCGTGTCTGCCCCCACCGCACCAGCTGCTTCACCCGTCAGGTCAATCTTGTTTCTCAAAACGATCACCGGCACACCATCGGGTATTTTTTCCTGTGCCGGCATCTCATCACCGGCCTGCGCATCTTCTATGCACAACACTGCGTCGGCTTTGGCCAGCGCGTCGTGCGCGCGGCGAATGCCTTCGGCTTCTATCGTGCCAGGGTTCTCGCGCAGCCCGGCAGTGTCAACCAACTCGACGGCCAGCCCGTCAATGTCGATCTGCTCACGAATGATGTCGCGCGTCGTGCCGGCGACTTCCGTCACAATTGCTGCTTCTGTGCCGCTTAAAACATTCAGCAAACTGGACTTTCCCGCGTTCGTTTTGCCAAGCAGGACGACCTGAAAACCATCCCTCAGCAACCGGCCGGCGCTTGCGCCTTTTTGCAGCCGGTCGAATGCCCGCCCGCACTCGTCCAACAACGCCAGCAACGACGCATCGGATAGAAAATCGATTTCTTCTTCCGGAAAATCTATTGCCGCCTCAACGTGGATGCGAGCACGAACCAGACGCTCTGACAGCGCGTCTATTGCGGAAGAAAATTTGCCCGTCAGTGAACGGTGGGCCGCCCTGGCCGCTTGCGCCGTGCCGCTGTCAATCAGGTCTGCCACAGCTTCTGCCTGCACCAGATCAAGCTTGCCATTGAGATAGGCGCGCTTCGAAAACTCGCCCGGTTCTGCCCGGCGCGCACCGAAAGAGATTGCAGCATTCATCAGCATGGACAGTACGACGGGACCGCCGTGTCCCTGCAGCTCAACAACGGATTCGCCGGTAAAGGAATTTGGGGCCGGAAAGTAAATCGCGACGCCGCTGTCCATACTCACAGCGTCCTGCGCCAGAAAGGTGGCCCGTGTTGCGATTCTTGGCGGTGGCAGCTTGCCAAGCATTTGTTTGGCAATGGCCTCAGTCTGGTCACCGGAAATGCGCACAATACCGATGCCGCCCTTTCCCGGCGCGGTGGCAATCGCGGCAATTGTGTCCAGAATGTAGTTCGGCCTGTCGTTCATGCGGCCCTTTTCAGTCAGTCGTCGCCGGCTTGTCCTTGTCTTTCTTTTTGTTCTTGCGTTGTCTTTTTTCTTTTCTTTGGGCTTGTTCTTCTTGTTGCCTTT
The DNA here is from genome assembly GCA_003229095.1 of Woeseia sp. Taxonomy (GTDB): domain Bacteria; phylum Pseudomonadota; class Gammaproteobacteria; order Steroidobacterales; family Woeseiaceae; genus SZUA-117. Next base: position 2,555 of record QIHS01000283.1, read on the forward strand.
GCGGCGGCTGGCCTCTTCATGCACGACCTTGTTGATGTACCACTGCTGTGCGATGGATAACACCGTGTTAGTGACCCAGTAGAGCACGAGGCCGGCCGGGAAGAATGCAAAGAAACCCGTAAAAACGATGGGCATAATCTGCATCACTTTCGCCTGCATCGGGTCGGCCGGCATCGGATTCAGGCGTTGCTGCCCCAGCATCGCTGCGCCCATAATCACCGGCAGGATGAAAAACGGATCGCGCGAAGACAGGTCGGTAATCCATAGCATAAACGGCGCTTGACGCATTTCGACACTTTCGAGCAGCACCCAGTAAAAAGCCAGGAAAAACGGCATTTGAATCAGAATGGGAATACAGCCCGCCGCAGGATTTACCTTCTCTCTCTTGTAGAGCTCCATCGTCGCCTGACCCAGTGCCTGCCGGTCATCTTTGTAACGATCCTGGAGGGCCTTCATGCGGGGCTGGATTTCTCGCATCCTGGCCATCGAGCGGCCGCTGGCTTCAGTCAGCTTGTAGAACACCATCTTGATCATGACGGTCACGAGGATGATGGTGACGCCCC
>QIHS01000011.1 GCA_003229095.1 Woeseia sp.
TGTTGTCCAGCGTCGGTGCGCCGCCGATGCCACTGCCGTGGCACATCAGGCAAGCTTCGTTATAAACCTGTGGGCCAGACAGCACGGTTGCGACTGGTTCGGCAGGCTGCGCCTGTTCAACTTGCGGTGCGCGGGCACTCAGATCATCGCCCGGCAAATACACCTGACCCAGCGGTTGGATGCGCTCCTTGATCATGGCCTGGTACTCTGCCGTGTCTGCTGTATAGATGTCCTGCGTCACGCTGGACATTTTGCTTACCAGCAAATAGATGCCAAGCATAAAAATTAAGAGGACGCCAAACACCAAAGCATAGTTGTCGAAAAACTTCTGATCGCGATTCAAGGTATTGCTCCGGAATGTATTCCCGACGGAGAATGGGTGGCGCGCATTATATACGCGCGTATTATATACGAAGTTGCAGCCGGCATTAGACTTCTTCGGCGTCGTAGTGCGGCGGGGTCGACAACATTTTACTTCAATAGACCAACTTCATGATAGTGGCTCGCCACACTACGAATTGCATTGGTGTGCAAGCGATGCGACAGTGGCTGATTCAGGCCGGGGAATAAATAATGTCGAAGATCAAACACAGCTTGTTCATCGGCTCATTGCTGGTGTTGTTCGTGTCAGCTTGTAGCATGGGCTCCGACGAGGCAGCAGAATCTACAGCGACAGGATCGGCCGTTGCGCCCGCCGATCTGGTATTGCGCGGAGGCGTCGTCGCCACGGTTGATCCTGATCTTGGCATGGTCGAGGCAATTGCTGTCAACGGTTACCAGATCACGGCGGTCGGCAGCGACAGCGAAATCTCCGCCTACATTGGGCCGGAGACGCAAGTCATTGAGTTAAACGGTCGCTTCGCGATGCCAGGTTTCATTGAAGGTCATGGCCACTACATGGGTCTTGGTCGGGCCAAGCAAATCCTGGATCTCAGTAATGTGGTCAACTGGACCGAAGTCGTCACCATGGTGGCAGGTGCTGTGGACAAGGCACAGCCCGGCGAGTGGATTTTCGGACGCGGCTGGCACCAGGACAAATGGGACAGTGTGCCTGACGATGCTGTAGACGGTGTACCTCGTAACGACACGCTAAATGCTGTTTCGCCCGACAATCCGGTCAGTCTTGGGCATGCCAGCGGGCACGCGGGCTATTTTAACGACGCCGCATTGGCGGCGGCTGGCATTGACGATGATACGTCGGATCCGGCAGGTGGCACTATCGTTCGAGCCCCGGACGGGCGGGCGACCGGCTTGATGCGGGAAACGGCGCAGCGCCTGTTGAGTGAAGCCATTGGCATATACCAGGGTCGCCTGACGCCGGAAGAGACGGAACAAATCGATCGCGAGCGTGTAATTTTGGCGGCGGACGAAGCGCTACGACACGGCGTCACGTCATTCCAGGATGCTGGTACCTCGTTCGAGGGTATCGACTTCTTCCGTAAGCTGGAGGAAGAGGGCAACCTGCCGATTCGCCTTTACGTCATGGTGCGGCGTGCGTCAAACGAGCTCATGGATGAGGCATTACCGCAGTACAAGATGTTGGCGGAGGGAAACGATTTTCTAACCGTTCGTTCGATCAAAAGACAAATTGACGGCGCGCTCGGTGCACATGGGGCCTGGCTTCTTGAGCCCTACGAAGATTTGACCGATACAGACGGCCTGGTGCTCGAGACGGTTGAGGACATTGAGCGCACGGCCCAGATCGCCATCAAGCACGGATTCCAGCTCAATACACACGCTATCGGCGACCGTGCCGTCCGTGAAGTGCTCGACCTTTACGAGCGCGCATGGGCCGCCAGCGATACTGATGGCAGCGCCCTGCGCTGGCGCATTGAACACTCACAACACATTGATCCTGTTGATGTTCCTCGCTTTGGTGGGCTGGGTGTGATCGCTGCTGTGCAGGCCATCCATGGCAGTTCAGATGGTCCGTGGATCCCGTCGCGGCTGGGTGATGAGCGCGCCAAAAGCACTTCACAGCCGTGGCGTGATCTGTTCAATACAGGCGCAATCGTGACCAACGGAACTGACGTTCCCGTTGAGCCAATCGATGCAATCGCGTCCTACTACGCATCTGTATCGCGAATGATGGTGACCGGCGAGCGATTTTATCCGGAGCACGCGATGACGCGGGAAGAGGCGTTGCAGACCTATACGATCAACAATGCAATTGCAGCGTTTGAAGATGAAATCAAGGGGTCTTTGACGCCAGGCAAATACGCGGACATCGTGGTTTTGTCGCAGGATTTACTCACCGTTGAGGAAAGCCTGATTCCTGCCACGACGGTGGACGTAACCATTGTTGGTGGTGAGGTCAAATACAGGCGAGGTATGCAATAGGAGGTTTGCAATAGCCGGATTCGAGTTACCAGCAGTCAGACTCAATCGGGTCGGGCGTTCTGCGTCCCGATGAATCAAGCGACAACGTTATGCAGCTGATGTCGTTGATCTGCATGTTGCCCGTTGCACTTGCGCTGATGACGTAGCTGCTGCCAATGCCGGTTGTGTTCCCGCCGTAACCGTGATGACGTAGTGGCCGTTGTCGGAGACGGCGGTCCCCGCATCAATGATCAGTCCCAATTGCGATGTGTCCGTTGTGTAGGTGCCGTTGGTGGCAAAGAATCCTTGCAGATTGCTGGCCGTCCTTGTCAACGCGGTTTGCGCGTCGATGCGATTAGCTTTTCGGATGCTTTGCATAAAAGACGGGTACACGATCGTCGCCAGTATTGCCAGGATCACAACCGTGATCATCATCTCGACCAGCGTAAAACCGCTATAACGCAGTCCAGGTATTGCGCTTTGTCCCGAAGTTGAACTCATGTTCGGATTCCCCCGGTCGGTGCCCTTGCTACTCTTGCAGAACAACTTCTCTCCAGAACAAACGACCTGTGCTGTTGGCGCCACCCGTCATCGTATTGGAAACGGTGTGGCCCGAATTCGTTTCCACAGCCGGCGAGCCTGCAGTCAGGTGATTGATCAGCGCCGTGTCGCCGCCCCGGTTCAGCACGCCATAAACGGGTCGCGAAGCATATCCAAAACCCAGCTTCTGACCGACAACCCGATCCTCCGGTACGTCGCCGACAGTCG
>QIHS01000434.1 GCA_003229095.1 Woeseia sp.
AACCGCGACCAATGCGAATGCTTGCACTGGCGGTGTCAGTGCCTGCTTCGAGTTTCACCGAATAGATGACATCGTAAGTTCGGACCGGTGCTGCCTCGTCGACGGCGGCATGAAGCGTTATCGGGAAACAATGGATCAGTACCAGAGTGGCAAAAATTGCGACGTATTGTGTACTCTGGCTACGCTTGGCTGTGGCTTTCATTGCGTAAGTATAACGATCATCAGTACAACAGCACAGGCTTAGCCGTGACGTCGGTAGTTGGCGACATTAGTTCGAATGCTCAGCCCGCTACTTGTGAATTCGCCTGCACATTCGGAAAAAGCTCATCCAGTGGCACCGATCGCCCATTGTCCTGGACAATTCGGCAGTGAAACCGCTGTAGTTGGCGCGGTTCGCGTACACCGCATGAGTGCGCAATGATGCCAATTTCCTTGTGCATGTTTTTCGAATAGCGGTAAACGCGCTCCGCTTTGTCAGTCACATCCAGCCCGCGCTGCAAATGTTTGTCGTGCGTTGCAATACCTGTCGGGCAGGTGTTCTTGTTGCACTGAAGCGCCTGAATGCAGCCCAGTGAGAACATGAAGCCGCGTGCGGAGTTGATGAAGTCTGCGCCAACGCACAGAGCCCAGGCGGCCTCCGCCGGTGTGACCAGTTTGCCGCTTGCGATAACACGAATTCGCTCTTTCAAACCGTGACGATCGAGCATGTCGATGACCAGCGGCAGACTTTCACGCAGAGGCAAGCCGACATTGTCCATCAAGCTCATCGGGGCGGCACCCGTTCCGCCGTCACCGCTGTCCACGGTGATGAAATCCGGTGCGGATTCGATGCCGCGTTGATTAATGAGTTCAAACAACTCATCCAGCCATCCGTAGGCACCAATAACACTCTTGAATCCAACCGGTTTGCCGGAGACATCGCGAATTCGCTTAATCATGTCCAGCAGTTCTTCAGCTGAATCGATTTCCGGGTGCCGATTAGGGCTGATCGAATCTTCGCCCGCCGGGATGCCTCGAATCGTCGCGATCTCTTCGGTTACTTTCTCGCCGGGCAATATGCCGCCTTTGCCCGGTTTTGCGCCCTGGCTGAGTTTGAGCTCGACCATTTTTACCTGTTCATGCGCAGTGACTTCCCGAAGCTTCTCGTCATTCAACGAACCATCGTCGTTGCGAACACCGTATTTTGCAGTGCCGAGTTGAAAGATGATGTCTGCGCCGCCTTCCAGGTGGTGTGGTGACAGCCCGCCTTCGCCAGTGTTCATCCAGTTGCCGGCTTTGGCAGAGCCTTTGGATAGTGCGAGCACTGCGGGCTTTGAAATGGCGCCGAAGCTCATGGCTGATACGTTGAACAGGGTATCGGTGACGTAGGGCTTATCGCAGTAAGGGCCGATCTCCAATTCTGCGGTCGCTGCCGCATCGGTTTCGAGCACCGGATAGGGACAATTGACGAATATCATCGTGCCGACCGGGCGAAGGTCGCGAGTCGAACCAAATGCAATCGTGTTGTCAGTGCCTTTGGCGGCGCCATATACCCAGTTTCGTTGTGCGCGATTGAACGGCATTTCTTCGCGATCCTGCGCGAAGAAATATTGCCGGAAATATTCACCCAGGCTTTCGAACAAATGGCGAAAGCGACCAATGACCGGGAAATTTCGGCGAATGGCGTTGCCGGTCTGGTTGACGTCAATGACGTACATGACGATCGCGACCAGCAGGCCAAGACCCAGGAAAAATACCAGGATCGCCGACAGGATCTGAACCAGATCGTCTCTCATGGCAGACTCTCCCGGCCCGACTTCACTATTGTTTTATTGGCTTAGTCTTTTGGCGACAAAGTGATCGAGGCTCAATTTTCCAGCGCCGCTAAAAAACAGTGCGAGCAGCATGACAAAGTAAGTAGCAGCCCACTCTACACCGTTATTGGAGACAACGAAGTTTCCGGTCTCGGTAAGCCAGTCATAGTTACCGTTATCTCTGAGTAAATCTTTGGCTTTATCGAGACGGTCCATTGCACTGCCGACGCTGGCATTGGCGAACGGACTCATTGGATCAGCCACAGCCTGCCAGCCATTCTTTAAATGGACGCTGAAGATCGCAACCAGCATTGTTACCATCAATGGGACAGAGAACCAGCGCGTTCCCAACCCGACGAGCAAGGCGATCGCACCGAGAACCTCTGTACCCGTCGCCAGCCAGGCCATCAACGCCGGGGCAGGCAGCCCCAGCCCCCAATCCGGATTGCCGAACCAGGCGATCGTGTTGTCCATGCTATTGAGTTTGTTGTTGCCGGCAACCCAGAACACTGGCACAAGATAGAGCCTCAGCGCCAGCGGGCCGAGAAAGTCGGCGACACTGGTCATGTTCATCCAGCCTTGTAATCGTCTTAGCAAATCCATCATCATGCGCTCCGATTCGTTGGTTTGGTGTTTCCTTGCTTCTATCACTTGCGGGATCGAAGACCGGAACCCAGCGTGATTTATTTCACACCGAGCAGGATGCCTGCCTGTTGCATTTTCTGCATTGCCTCTGCGCCATGTTCTACCAATGCACCCGGATCAGGGTAGTTGATTTCTTTCGCCAGGTCTTTTAACAATTCTTCGCCATTGCGATGGTCGTTTTCTTTAATCAGTTCAAAGAGTCGCATGGTGATTGGATTCAACTCCATGAATCCCATTTCGTTATCGACGTCGCGGCGAATCGCGAGAAATGTCGGTGATTGGCCGGCTTCGACGGGTTGGAAATCGCTCGAGATTCTGTGTACGGGGTACTCGTAGGTATATGACCAGGCGAGATTCGACGCGACCGGCGTACGTGCTAGAAAATCACCATTGATATCTATGCCCGACAGATCGATGACCTCGTCGGCCACGGACAGCGCCAGCTCAACCCACTCGTAATGTGCCAGTTCGATCAGGAACGGAACGTCGTCATCCTGTAATTCGTATTCGTGCTGCAGGAATTGCACAAACTCCTGCGGAATTTCCAGGAAGTAGGGCGTTTGTGCCTCGTGCCCGGCCATGAACTGCCTAATAATTGCGGACCACTTCTCTTTATCAAGGATCTTGTTCAAGACCGGAAAGGTCGTGCTCAACAGACTTTTCAGATTGTTGAAGAACAATTCCCGGTAAATCGCCATTCTGCGGTCTTCGACCCCTTCAGGCGCGGGCTGGTTGTCCGGGTCTCGTATATGACGGGCAAACGCGTACTGCTTTTCCTGGAAGTCCCGCATGTCAGCCATTCGCTGACCCAACCGTTGCTTCCGATGCACTCGCTGCCTGCTGCAATGACTTTATCTGTCTGACCTCGTCAAGCAGTTCATTGATCGGCGGAAAGTTAAAATCGCGCTCCAGTAATGTCGGTACAGCACCGAAATGCTCGTATGCATCAGCAAGCAGCTGCCAGGACCGCTGGTCAACTGCCGCGCCATGTGTATCGACGCGCAGGTCTTCCGCTTCGACATAGTGGCCGGCCTGGTGAAAATACTTTATGCGTTCGCGTGGAATCTGTTGCATGAATTCGAGCGCATCGTATCGATGGTTAATGCTGTTGACGATAATATTGTTGACGTCGAGCAGCATGTCGCAGTCAGCCTCTTCCAGAACCGCCAGCGTGAATTCAATCTCGGTCATCGAGGTGTCTGTCGGTGTGTAGTACGACACATTCTCGATCGCCATGCGTCGCCCCAGGATGTCCTGCGCCTGACGGATGCGCACGGCAACATATTTGACCGCGTCTTCGGTAAACGGGATGGGCATCAGGTCATAAAGCTGGCCGTCGTCACCGCAGGAACTCAGGTGCTCGGAATAGAACTCGATACCGTGTTCTTCCATAAACGCCCTGATATCACGAAGCAGCTCTACATTGAGCGGCGAAGGTGCGCCGATACTTAACGACAGGCCATGCAGCAGGAATGGATACCGTTCGGTGAAAAACCGGAATTTCTGGCCGAGTTTGCCGCCCACACGAATCCAGTTTTCCGGGGCGACCTCCATGAAGTCGATGTCGGTTGGCGGATCGGCCATCAACTCGTTCATCAGGCCCCGGCGCAAGCCGAGTCCGGCACCGGAGACTGGAAATGGTTTCTGTTCAGCCGCCATAGGGAAATTGTTCCTCGCAGATGATGAAAAAGACCACAAACCGCGCTCTATTATTACAGATTAA
>QIHS01000095.1 GCA_003229095.1 Woeseia sp.
AAGAATAGAGCGCCTTGACTCAGGCAATCAAAATTTACCTGTACGAACACACGCTCGGTTTTCTAGCGCAAGACAATGGCATGTATGTTTTCAAGTATGACGAAGAATTTCAGAAAACCGGTATGCAGCCTGCGCCCCTTTACATGGATACGAAACGGGCAACGTACAGTTTTCCGCGTCTAAACAACACCTCGTTCGCCGGCCTTCCCGGTTTGATCAGCGATTCGATCCCTGACTACTACGGCACGCAAGTAATACAGAAATACTATAGTTCGATTGGCGCGGATCCGTTGTCCATCACGCCATTGGACAAGCTCGCTTATATCGGTGAAAGAGGCTTCGGGGCACTCAGGTTCGCACCGGCACAAAGCCTGACCAGCGCAGTGGGAGATCCTAACATCGAGCTGTTTACGTTATGGGACGAGTCGCGCAAGGTCCTCAGTGACGACAGCCCATCCAAGGAAATAAGCTGGGTTTACAGCTTCGGCGGCACCGCCGGCGGCGCACGCGCAAAAGCGGCCATCTTGTTTAACAGAGAAAGTGGCCTGTTTTCGATTCGCGAAGAGGCGACCAGGAATGGATACAGTCATTGGCTGCTGAAATTCGATGGACTGGCTAAGGAGGACAAAGGTCAGCCACAGCCCTACGAGAGAATGGAATACATCTATTCTCTCCTGGCGAGCGATGCCGGTCTTGATGTCCCCGAAACATCCTACGTCGAGGAGTTTTCAGGAATGTTTCATTTTCTTGTGAAGCGATTCGACCGAAGCATTGATGCCAAGACACAAGAAATAACCAGGCAGCACGTGCAGACAATTTCAGCTTTGCTGCATAACGATCATAACGATCAACAAAGCCTCGATTACGTTGATGTTCTAACGACCATAAAGCAAATAACCGGCAGCGCAGGCGAGACACTGCGAGCGTACCGACAAATGATCTTCAACGTCCTCGCACACAATTATGACGATCACAGCAAGAACCTGTCTCTTATAATGGATACGAGTGGTGCATGGTCACTGTCTCCTACATACGACAACGTTTATACCAACAGCAAAGGCTGGTTCGAGAATGGCCACCAAATCACGGTCAATCAGAAATCGAAACTCATCACCAAATCGGATGTTCTGGCGGTTGCAGATCGCCTGGATATTTCAGGAAGCAAGGCCCGAACGATTATCACAGACGTGCAAAGTGCTTTGAGCGGATGGGAAGGCTATGCTCAGGAATACGGGCTAACTGACCGCTTCCCTGGCTACGTCAAAGAGGTGCAGGCTGGCCTTGGTCGCGTTCAATTCTGATGGCGGAACAGTTGCCAAATTGTCATTCTTGCAGCCGAAAAAAAGGTCTTTGAAAACATTACCTTTGGTAACGTTCCTTTCCACTACTGATACTCCTTTTCCAAAATGCACGTCTCTCGTTTCCAGTTGCGTCTCACTTTTCATCAAAGATTTTTAGCCGCTCCTTCGCAGTCATGATGGAGCGCATATTCGAGGACTACGCAGACTAGCGGTGTGGATAACTTGTGGGCCCTGCCTGTCGACGAATTGATTTGCGCTTGAAAAGCCCCTCCGCGGGGGGATTTTCTGAATGCAAGTCATTTGCATACAACTAACCACTGCTGACATCTGTTTCGTTATTGCCCGGAGCATCAGCGTGCAGAGGTCAATCAGCCAATAATTTTCGGCGCCATGCGAAGCTGTTGCAGAATCCAGGTTACCCAACGTTGCTCAAGATCTTCCATGCCTGAGAACGGGCCCGGTCTATAGTAGCGGGAATTCACGCCTTTCCAGTTGTTGACGATAATTTTCTCGTCAGCACAGGTCGTTACATCCCAAAGCCACGCCAGTTCGTCCCGGTTATAGTCTTTTCCCTCCTCCGCATCATCTCGAACCATCCAATATATCTGGCATTGGCAATGCGTTTGATCAACGGGAGAGAATACATAGCCAACGACATGGTCACTGTAAGCCAGGAAAAACGAAAATGGGCCGATCGTAAAATCGGAAGCGCCGCCGTCATAGTCTGTTAGATTGCCAAGCAGCGGAGCCACTGGTTCCCCATCCCGAGATCCGGTTTTGTAACCTTCGAACAGTGCGGTACGACTGTAGGCATATCCCTGCTGCCCGGGAAGTGCTTCGGTGTCGGTGAAATCGTAACGTATGTCCTTCAATCCGCACGCGGACATTTTCGCCTGCATGTGTGCCTGCACCCGTTCCATCTTTTTATCATCCAGCATCAGCGTATGCATTTTTGCGTACTCGGGATGCGCCGCCGCACAGTGATAACACTCCTGATAATTTTCAACTGACAGTTTCCAGTTGGCGGCAATAGAGTAGGTCTTGCTTGCCGCAACTTTCAGGTTCACGAAATCGAACATTGCCATTGGTTCGGCGAGATCTCTTTTAGCATGTTCCAGCGACGGCGGATCATCGCAAAAACAGACGAAAATCAGGCCGTTTACAACCTCCAGCGAAACGCTATGCAAAC
>QIHS01000168.1 GCA_003229095.1 Woeseia sp.
TCGGCATGTGTCTGACACCACACGAGCTTATTTCTTACGATCAGGATGACGACGCAGAGAAAAGAAATGCCGAGGGTTTGTGTAGCAAGGTGAAGAGTGGACAACCTGGACTGCTAATCACGCCAATGACAAAGAACTCCCGGTTCAGCGGCTATACGAGCCGCGATGAAACGCGGAAGAAAATGTTGCACGACGTATTTGAACGTGGTGACGAATATTTCAATGCTGGCGACATGCTTAGCCACGCAAATGTCGGATTTGCTTTCGGTCTACGGCATTATCAGTTCGTTGATCGAGTCGGCGAAACGTATCGCTGGAAAGGCGAGAATTCATCGGCGACGGATGTCGCTGAGGTCATAAACGGTGTGGAGGGTGTCGATGTTAGCTGCGTTTACGGCGTTAGAATCCCAAACTCTGATGGGCGAGCCGGAATGGCTGCTATACAGGGAGACGTCGCTTCGATTTGTACAATCCAGATAATGGAGCACCTGCAGAAGGAGCTTCCGGGGCATTCGTGGCCGATATTCCTGCGCATTGTTGAGTCCCTTGAATACACGCCAACGCACAAAATCAAGAACGCGACCCTCAAGACTGAAGGCTACGACATCGAGGTAGTCAAAGATCCGATTTATGTGCTTAGCCAGGATCGAATACGTTATGAAAAGCTGACTCATGCGGCACATCAGGCGCTATTGAAAGGCAAGTACTCGACCTGAACGCCCCCCGTCCGGAAGGGTACTTTTCGGCGCCCGTCCCTATACTCGAAGTGTATGAAGACAAAAATAACAGAGCTCTTCGGTATCGAGCATCCTATTATCCAGGGTGGTATGCACTATGTCGGCTTCGCTGAATTGGCGGCGGCAGTGTCGAATGCCGGCGCATTGGGCATCATCACTGCGTTAACGCAACCGACACCTGGCGATTTGGCGAGCGAGATAGCGCGTTGCAGGAAAATGACGGATAAGCCCTTCGGGGTGAACCTGACGTTCCTGCCCAGCGTCGTGCAACCGGACTATCAGGGGTACGTCGAGGCGATCATCGAAGGTGGCGTCAAGGTTGTAGAGACTGCCGGAAACAACCCGCAACAGTGGCTGCCGCTGCTTCACGAGGCGGGGGTGAAGATTATTCATAAATGTACGTCTGTTAGACACGCCGTTAAGGCCGAGGCAATTGGCTGCGACGCAGTGTCGGTGGACGGGTTCGAGTGTGGCGGACATCCCGGGGAAGATGACATTCCCAATTACATTCTATTGCCCAGAGCGGCTGACGAGCTAAGCATCCCGTTTGTGGCATCTGGTGGCATCGCGGACGGCAGAGGCCTGGTCGCGTCACTGGCTTTTGGGGCGCACGGGATCAACATGGGGACCCGTTTTATTGCGACTCAGGAAGCACCTGTCCACGAAAACGTGAAGAAATCGATCATAGCCGCGTCGGAACTCGACACGCGGCTCATCATGAGGACTCTTCGCAACACCGAGCGTGTGCTCAATAACAATGCCGTAGAACGGGTGCTGGAAATAGAAAGAGAACTCGGGGAAAAGATCACCTTTAAGGATATCCAATCGGAGATTGCGGGCAAGTACCCGATTATCCTGCAGCAAGGGGAAATGGAAGCAGGACCCTGGTCATGCGGTATGGTCGCCGGGCTGATCGACGACGTGCCGAAAATCTCTGATTTAATTGAATCGATTATGGCCCAGGCAGATGCGATAATCCGAAATCACAGCGCGATAATCGCAACGTAGGTTAGGGTGGTGCACGACATGCGTCGCGCGACAAACATTCGCCAATTCGGCTCGGGACACGCATCCACGGTAGTCAATAGCGGCTGCCGAACTCCTGCTGTGCACTAGTCGCCGAAGTCCTCGTTGAGCTTCTCGTCCAGCCAGTTGATCATTTGTGGGTAGATGGTTTTCGTATGGTTAGGCGCACAATGGGCATCCAGTCCTAGAATCCACACTTCACCGTTTGTCGTGGCGTCGACCACAAGCTGCATGTCGTCAAGCGAGGAAACGGGGTCTCGACCACCGTTAATGCTGAGTATCGGAGTGGATATGGGCGGCGCACCGACACCGACGACGCCCAGTTCTAACAGCGAAAAAGGATCATTTTCCGAAAATTTGACGAACTCTTCGATGTCGAGATTATCCGGGTCAAACCCCATGCGCCGCAAGGCAGTGCGCATCGTCGTTCCAGCGCTGGATTTCAATATGCCAGGGATCGCTTGGGGCTGCACAGCAAATGCGGAATGCACCAAACCGCAGTAGTTAACAACAGCTTTGAGTCGAGGTTCGTCCGCCGCCATGCGAATGGAGTAGTAGCCACCGAAACTGCGACCAATCATTCCGAGACGTGAAAAGTCATACCGACCCAAGTCTTCGAACCAATCCAGTATTCGCTTGTGCATTTTGTGAGAATCAGGACGTGTAACCCACTCGCTGCTCTCACCTGTTCCGGGAAGATCAAAGGCCGCCACCGCAATACCTCGATGCCACCGGTGTAGAGCACCAGCGGTGGATTCTCCGTGCCAGCCGGGTGATACAGATGGACGATAATAGACTTGCCCTCGAAAGGGATTTCTACAACTTCAAAAGGATATCGTAGATATTCGTTTATTTTGTACATGACGTTGCGGAATCGCTCGTAGGCACGACGTTCTGAGGCGGTGAAGTTGTCCGGCAGGTAGGCAAAACCGTAAACGTTCAACGCATTGTAATAGTTCGCTACCGCAGCTTTGGAATCCCCGTCGTTTGCAAATTTGTCGGCGAGCGACTCGTAATATTCGCCAACCAGGCGCCATTCGTACGACCAGACGCCGGGGCCGTCGCCATAAAAAGTGGTGATGCGTTTCGCGGTCATTTCTGCAACCGGACGATTGGCCAGTATGACCGCCAGGCTCTCAATGCGATTGTTAGCAGATACCAATCGACCGTCAGCGCTCACGATTTGTGCTATGGCGGGCGTCGCCAAAATGGCGAGACAGACTGCAGTGAATAGTGGAATGGTACGACTAATAGCGAATTGCATCATCTTGTCCTGTATTGATTAAACTTGGTGCCAATATACTAACCCGATCTCAACCTCACTGCTCCTGACGGAGTATCGGCTATTCGACGTCGCTATCAAGCTCCACACATAAAGACTGCAACGCCGTTGATGATATGAACCAAAACTCTTGGGCTGACGGACCGCTAACCGGACTGGCAAATAGTGCTGCAGGTAATTCTATTTCACGAACTGAAGATTTGAGTCCACATCGTCGTAACCAGGATATTCAGCGGCGGTCCGTGAACAACGAGAACCAGAGCAGGGGCCGCAATCTGATCAAGCCAAGCAATGCTGACGTCAAGGCCAAACGGCGCTGATCTTGATTCGACCCCCTATTTGTGAAGGGGAATGCAATCCGTTGCGGTGGCACTATCGCACGTAGGAACTGTCACTACCCCCCCAAATCGTAAGGACAACTTTATGAATTTCAAAAGCCCATCGAGCCTAGCATTTGTTGCGAGCAGTCTGTTGGTGATTTCAGCGCCGAGACCCGCAGCTGCCCAAGACAGCCAACAATATACGCTCGAAGAGGTTATCGTCACCGCTGAGCGACGTGAAGCGAGCCTCCAGGACACCGCAATTGCGATGACTGCGATATCACCGGATACCATCCGGGCGCTGGGTATCCAGAATGCAGAGGGTCTGCAGAATATTGTACCTGGACTAACGATTCGTAGTTCGGCGATTGGGCAGAACCAATTTACCATCCGCGGCATTGGTGCCGCGAACGACGATGTGTCCTCAGATTCAGGTGTTGGCGTCTACGTCGATGGTATATACATGGCGCGTACCAGTTCGGCGAATTTGTCATTGTATGACCTGGAACGGATTGAAGTGCTTCGCGGGCCGCAAGGCACACTGTACGGCCGAAATACTGCCGGCGGTTCGATCAATATTATTACTGCGAAAC
>QIHS01000329.1 GCA_003229095.1 Woeseia sp.
GATTGCTAGGATTTCCGTGTTGGTCAAGATTTCCTGGAAAAACGAATGAAATCGGAAGTAATCGTTACCGAAAATCAGCTGCCAAGGGACGTTGTCGTGGCAATTGAGCAAGGTCAAAAAATCGAAGCTATCAAGCTTCTGCGCCAGGCGACAGGTCTTGGGCTGGCGAATGCCAAAGTGCTTGTCGATCGGGCATCCCGAACGCGTGGACCCAAGAGAAAAATAGTGAGTTATGCGGATCAGCCGACGATAATGAGGAGCGTCCTGAAATCGCTGGGCCTGGTCCTGCTATTGGCTGCCGCCTGGTATTTGTACCAGGGTCAGTAATCCGTACGATAGAGTTAGCTATCTGATTCAACTGGTCATTGCTTTTCACTTGGTTTAAAGGAAGGCCTGATAATCATAGAAAGTTTGATGTCTCCAACATGAATTCCAAATGGCTGCCCAGCCTTAACCAACGCGCTTGAAGATACTGTTTCACCTTGAACGGTAAGTTCGGTAGACACCAGAATTTCGCTGTTTTCATGGGCTACAGCCATAAGAGCCAGATCGTAACTATCTCGAACTGAAATACTTGCTTCATTCCCCGAAGTCACCGACATAACCGGTGTGCCAATGATTTCATTTCCGATCGTAATTTCAGACTCAATGACAAATATTTCTTGCTGTGCCAAGAGAGAGCCTGATAAGAGTAGAAAACCGAGTGTGATAATTCCAAATTTCATGACTTTCTCCTGTGATTATTCGGTTGTACCTATCAGCTGATTCTAATGCGACGGCTCTTGCAGTAGAACTGTCCCGGTAACATCAGGGCCTGACCGTTCCTGCGGGTTAGCCCATAGGCAAGACAGGCCCTACCGCCGGCAATGTGACAGCGGCCTCAGCTGAACTTTGCCTCGCCACGCTCAGTCCAAAACAATAGCGCGCATGATTCGATTGAGCGTATCATGCGCTTGTCAGGGTTGGCCTGAAACGAAAGGAAATGAGATGACCAGCGACGATCAACCAATGGACCATGTCTCGTCAAGTGCGAATGCGTCCGGCGAAACTGAGCGCAGCGAGTTGGAAAAGAACATTACCGCTCGCTCGACCTGGATTCGACTGTTATTCATGATCATTTACGTGTTCTTGTATACCATCTCGCGAATCGTCGCATCGGTGGTTGTCTTGATTCAGTTCTTCAATGTTTTGTTCACAGGTGCAACGAATAAGCAGCTGAAGACGCTAGGGCACTCACTGGCGATTTATTCTTTTGAGGTGACTAACTACCTGACGTTCAATACGGAGAAAAAGCCGTTTCCGTTTGATGCTGCCTGGCCAACGGAGTTGCCGCGGACAGAATCAGCTGATTCTGACGACGACTAGTTTCCGGCAAGCGTTTTCAAAATGACGTACCAGTGTTCGAGCGCGGTGTAAAAACTGCGAACGGGCACTCGCTCATTGAGTCCGTGCGAGAATTCGTCTTCCAGATTGATAAACAGGCCAGCGACGCCGTAAGTCGGCATGCCCGCCAGGCGGGTTTCTCTGCCGTCGGTCGCGTAGGGCGCCATGAAAGGGATAATAGGAATATCGGGGTAGCTTGCGTGTACGGCAGTGCGAACCGCGTAGAGGACGTCTTCGCGCAACGCTGAGGCGGGGCTGGCCTTCGGTGTGCCGAGCACGACGATTTCGAGCGCGTCATTGGCCGCGACTTCTATCAACCTGGCATGAACGTCTGCAACGTCGACGCCGGGGAAAATTCTGCAATTCAATGTTGCCGTCGCTGACTGAGGCAGGGCGTTCTCTGCGTGACCGGCTCTCAGCATCGTGGCGATGCATGTCGTTCGTGTAATACCAACCTGGGCGGGGTCTCTACCGAGAATAGCTGCGGCGTCTTCATCCAGCGGATATTCTGCGAAGCGCCGCATCGCCTCACCGAGTTCACCGTCTGTTACTTCTGCGGAGGCCGCAAAGTACTGGCGTGTAACGTCGTTAGAACGAACAGGAAATTGATATGCTTCAACACGCTGAAGAACAGAGGATAATTCGTAGATCGCGTTGTCAGCGCGTGGCATCGAACTGTGACCGCCCGGATTTCGAATCGTAAGTTCAAACGTCGCATAGGTTTTCTCTGCTGCCTGAATGAGATACGCGGTGGCCTTGTTGTCTGCGTCCAGCAAGCCATTTCCGGAATCTGCATTCAAAACAAACTCCGCATCGGTGAGTTCGCGATGCGTGGTAACCATTTCCATCGTGGTTATCATGCCGGTCTCTTCGTCGCCGGTAAAAGCGATGATCAGGTCGCGTGAGGGAACGAAGCCTTCTGCTTTCAGCCGGATGAATGTCGCTGTCAGCATGGTTGTGCCCAACTTGTCGTCCAGCGTTCCGCGTCCGAAGAAAAAACCGTCTTCTTCAATCAGCGTGAACGGGTCACGTTCCCAGTCTTCGGGGAGGGCATCCACAATATCCATGTGGGC
>QIHS01000504.1 GCA_003229095.1 Woeseia sp.
TTCAAGCGCTGAGCGTTTCTCTTCAATAAGTGCCTCAGCTGCCTCATTTGCTTGATCTGGTGAAATCACATCATTCTCCTTCAACCTTGATGATGTACCCACATGTTGGCCAATACCTACGATCGATTGCTACTAATTTTAATGGTCATCATTGGATTCAATTGGTAACGATTCTATCATCTGTCCAGCCGCTCGCTGAGTAGAGCCAGCCAGGCTCGGCGAACGAAGCGAGTGAGCTTTGCTGCCGACCTCGCCCGTTATCGAAACCGATTTCCCGGAGTTTCGCGAGTATCGTATTCGTCACCATCCAGGATCTCCGCCAAAGCTCGTTCGAGAACTTCGTCTCGCCCCTGCCGGATTCCTGCTGCTGTTGGCATAACGAAGATGTCCGGCACGATTCCTATTCGTTGTGTCGGCGATTTGTCAGGGTAGAAAACGCCCGCGCCACTGATTGCCGTTTGCATGCCGCCGGGTATCGGAATGTAAGCGATGTCCCCGTTTGCGGCCGCTGTTGTGCTGCCTACAACAACGGTATTCGGTCCGGCCTGCAATGCCATTGCAGTGTATTCGGCCTGACTCTGTGTTATCTCGTCTACGAGGACGATGACTTTCCCGTTGAAGATTGGTCTGCTTGGAACCAAAACCGAGGTATTCGGCGTCCAGCGGAAAGCGCCCGGGTTACCGAGATCACGGAAAGTAAAGAGGGCGAAAGGCGTGGTTTCGTGAACTACGCGTTGGCCCAACTCAAAAGCGACAAATTCCGACGGGTAATTGCGTATATCAACGATCAGGCCCGACGCCCCTTGTGCAGCGTCAATGTTGCCTGATACATCGCTGGCTCCCGGCCCAGGCCAGGGGTTCCGCTCCTATTTCTCAAAAATTGACGTTGCCGGCAAACGTAGTCGCCGCGCAGGCCATTTGCTTTATTGCCAG
The DNA here is from genome assembly GCA_003229095.1 of Woeseia sp. Classification (GTDB taxonomy): domain Bacteria; phylum Pseudomonadota; class Gammaproteobacteria; order Steroidobacterales; family Woeseiaceae; genus SZUA-117. The sequence continues at coordinate 934 of QIHS01000504.1, forward strand.
CAGTCGTTGTCGTCGTCGTCTGTGCCCAGCGAACCTCCCACACCAGTGCTCGTCCATCGGAGCAGGGCATCGTCAGCTTGGCCGGCCTGCGGCGTCGCATCCAAAGTATAGGCGACCGCAGATCTCACGGTAGCCGTCACGACATAGTGGTCACTTGCTGAGGTGGTGGGAAACGTAGCGTTGCATCCTGCTACATTTTCGTACGTGCTAAATCGCGTGTAGCAACGCTCCAGCTGTTGCGAGAGTTCCATGAGCATTGCCTTACCGTCTGCCCGGTTCGTTTTCAGAATCTGGGCGCGGTATGACGGATAAGCAAATGCCGCGAGTATGCCGACAATGACGACGACGATCATCAGCTCAAGCAGCGTGATGCCGCGCATGCTTGACATCCGAGTTTTCGTTTTCCGAGAGAACCTAATCATACTAATTACCTCAACTGGCGCCACGATTGGCGACCGACCTCGATTCCACCGCGCTCAGAAATTCTAATCAACTGCCCGGACGATCCGCTGAGAATCTTCACCTCGTCGTTATTATCACCTACGCCAGTAATGATGGCTGGCGACTTGACGATGCCGATGTTCGGGTCGATGCCGGATGTTGGAACCTGGATAGTGTCGCCGTTTTCGTCGGTAATCGTGATCCAGTCATCGCTATTGAATTCACCATCGAAATTGATATCGAACACAGTGTAGTTCAGGCGTCCACCGTTGAATGCGTCAAGCTCCATGATAAAGCTGGTGCCGCCGAAGGAACAGGGATCGGGATCGGGAATGAGAGTAGCGAAAATTACCCGATCGCCTCGGACCGTCGCACGCGTTACCGATCGTTCGCCCAACGGGCCGGGTCCGCCAAAGGTAGCAGTCCAAACCAGATCCAGGAACCAACCGCTTTGACTGGGATTAATCTCGTTCGCGGTAACTGCCCGGTTACCAATACCATTCACGTCCACTTCGGCGAGAATAAATTGCTCCAGCATTGCAGAGCGGCCCGCGATTGCCACGCCACGGTCGATGACTGCATAAAACGTATCAATGTTCGGGTTGGGTGGAACAACGTTGTCGTTGAGCCGGTAAAAGCTGCCTGTGCCAAAAAATATCGTGTGCAGACCGTCTTCGTTGAAGGCTGCGGTCAATGGCGCCGTAATTGCCTGCCGCAAACCGTTGCCATCGCGTGCGACGAATAACGGCACCGGCGTGGCGCCATTGCGAAGTGAGCTCGGCGCCTGCCAGTTGCTTGGGTTGGGGCCGTCGAGATCGAGCCGCCAGAGGTTACCCCGAGTGTCGCCGACGTAGATACGATCCGCTACGCGATCGCCGTTGAGGTCGACCACCAACGGAGCGCCCAGATCTCCACTGTTCGGTAGCGTAATTGTGTGGACGATACTGCCGTTCGCAGCGTCCAGAATCCAGATCGTACCGTCTGGCTGACCCGTTTCGTAACCGCTGGTGACTACAACACCGAATTCGCCGTTCGGCAATGGTGAGATTGACGGTTGGCCGATGGTGAACCCCATCGACGGATGGCTGAATTCCCACAGCACATTCGAAGCGGTCACATTCTCGGGATCGGTAACGTCGAGGGCGAAAATACTTCTTCCGCCCGCGCCGGTTGCGCCGACGACAAGTGTACGCCAGTTGCCGTTGACGTACGCATCGGCGAATCGCGGTGCAGAGTCGACGTAAAATCGGTGCGAATACGCCGGCAAAGTCAACTCAAACAAGTTATCGAAAACCGAATCTGGCACGAACGCGAACAGCTCTTCACCACCGTTGGCATTAAGCTCTGCATTGAACGCGTGCAACATACCATCGTTGGCCCCCACGATGAGGATCGGCGGACGATTTTGGTAGGCCGCCGAGTTGCGGAATGTTTGGTAGGCCGCACCAATGGAAAGGCCGGAAAATGCAAGCGATTGATCAAGAATCGTATAACCAAAATCCTGGTTGGCAATAAGCTGCGGATCGGAATTATTGATATCGCCAAGTCGGCTATCGCGCTGCCTGAGCAATCCGTTAGGCTGTTCCAGGAGGCGGGATCCGCGTAAAAAGTCCAACCGGTCCTGAGCCTCGATTATGCTCACCGGCGGGCCACCGCCAAATTGCTGGCGCAGCGCATCTCTTTGCGCAGGATCCAAATCGGACCAGATAAAGTCGCGGCCGGTCGTGGAGAGAAACGATCCGCCGCCCGCCGCAACTGGCGATGCTATCGTCAGTATATTTCGGCTGTTGAGGTTGGCCTCCGTCAGGCCATCCAGCAGGGCCGCAGCGCTCCATACGACGGTCGGGTCGATCGTGCCGTCGATGTTAATACGAAATGCCTGCAGGTCGCCGCTCCATCTGGCGCTGTTGAAAGCAGCCTGGTAGACGGCCGTGTCGGAGTCCAGCCTGGTTGAGTTGGCAACTGCGCACCTCGTTCGCAATGTTGGCGAATGCAGTGGTCAGACTTTCTACCATCTGCTCGGCGCTGCCGGCCAGGTAGTAGTTGTCGGGGCGCGGAAACGCGACCCCTGCCGGGGTTGCGTTCACGCCAAACGAGACGAGGGTTTCGCCATTCGCATGCCACAAATCAAGATCCAGAGGCGCGGTCTGCGTATCCGGATCGAAATCCTCCGGCACACGAAAACCGCCATATTTCGCAGTGAGGTAATACTGATTCTCGACCGG
>QIHS01000480.1 GCA_003229095.1 Woeseia sp.
GCCGGACAACCCATATTGATGTCGATGATCTGGGCGCCCCGATCAACGCACAGTGAGGCGGCGAGTGCCAGCTGAGCAGGATCCGAACCTGCGATTTGTACAACCCGCGGTTCTGCGTCCATGTCGAGGTTCAGTCGGCGCCGGGACTTGGCGGTTTTCCACAGGCTGATGTCGGCGGTGGTCATTTCCGAGGTCGTCATGCCGGCACCGAAACGCCGACAAAGGCGTCGGAACGGCGCGTCCGTGATGCCGGCCATCGGCGCCAGAAGAAACGGGCTGGCCAGCTGGTAGGGGCCAATATTCATCGTAATGATAGTCGGATTGGAAAGAGACGTTGAGACTAACAGCTTGTCAGTTCTTAAAGTCTTCAATCGCACAGCGAACGGAACCTGGTGCGACGCGGTAACAGACGTTGAGCTTAAATCCGGTTGCTTCGGCTGACGGCTCTGCGATCGTGACGACTGCTGTGAAGTTTTCTCCCGGCAGCACCTGCAGCTCAGAATTCAGGTTACCCGCAAGATACTCATCGGGGCCCATGACCCGACTGCCCATCACTTCCTCCCAGCGATCCACCAGTGAAACATGCACTAGCGGGTAAGGAAGCGGTTGCTCGGCTTTGTTGACGATTCTGGACACAATCGTCAGGGCAGTTTCGTTTTCATTGACGCTGCCACTGGTGACCTCAAACTGCCAGTCTTTGATATTCCATTCCGGCGTCACCGGATGGCCAAGAAATTGGTAAACAGGTGCAACAACCTGAGAGAAAATTTTCGTCGTCGCCAGCGACTCGCGGGAGTTGTGAATGGCCTGCACGACCAGCGCAATGGCAAGGAGCGCAATCGCAGCCAGTGTCTTGTAGGCAAGAGGGTCGTTTTTTCGTCGTCCACCGCGCAGAGTTTCTCTGCTCACTGTGTAGGTGCCTGCCAGATTGACGGGCTCGTCGGCCGATTCCGCTACCTCGGCGTCAAGTTCGAATGCCTGCTCTTTCGAGAGGCCACGAACCTGCTCACCCTCCATGATAATCGACTCGATGCCTGCCGCATTTTCATCGGATGCCTGCTCTGGAAATTCGGCGCTGACGAGTGTGGCCGAAAATTCGTCATCCTGGATAGCGGCGGCCATCATCTCCCGATCAATCTCCATATTGATCGTCATTTCTTCTTTGGATTGCTCCGCTATCGGCTGGCGAACAGGCAGCGATTCGGCATCTTCGCCATTATTTTCGACATCGTCTTCTGCCACAACATCGGTTTCGTTCGGGTCGTCCTCTGAACCGGGAAAGTCGATTTCGCCAGCGACCGGATCGTCCTCTTGCAGCACAGGTTCTGATTCGGCGAGCTCTTCTTCGTCGACAGGCTCGGACGTGGATTCCTCTTCGTCCTGGCTCGCCGCTGGCTCGAATTCCACTGGAGAATCGTCCAGCGGCAGGTCAGAATCCGCTATCTCAAGCTCGGTATCCGCGATATTTTCGCTGACGTCTGATAATGAATGGTTTTGCGGAATCGGCAGTTCAACTTCTACAGGGTCCGGCCAGTCTGTGGTTTCGTTCTCTGGCGCGACATCCGTTTCGACAACGATTTTGTCCTCGCTGCCAATTTCAGCTTCGGGTTCCTGCCATGACTTGAGTCTTTCGGACATATCGAGACCCATTTCCTCCGCTTGGGTATCGAATTGCGAGTCCAGATCGGCTGGCCCGGCGTCGGCCACCTCGTCTCGCGGCGACAGTTGGTTGTGTATAGCTGCAAGTTCTTCCTCAATTTGCAGCAAATCGCTCTCAGGGTCCTGCACTTCGTCAAGCAGATCTGTCCAGTCGTCAGGTTCGCTCAGCTGCAGGTCGGCCTCTTTCTGAGGCGCCCGTTCCGCAGCCTCGTCGTCGGCTTCTGGCTGATTCGACAACGGGTGAGAATAGTGGCTGTCTGACCTTGACGAACTTTCGAATTCATCGGGTAGCGGCGTATTGTCGTCATAGCGCCTTTCAGCGGAGGGCTCAGAATCTGCAGGTGGCACCTCGCCATTGTCAATGTCGAGTACACGCCATTCGAGACCCGTGTCTTCGATCTGAATTTTATCGGGTCCGGCAAGTTCGTTGAGCGTTTTCAGCAGACGTCGGCTCGTTTCCGCCAGTTTTTCGCCGTCGGGCTCATCACCGGCAGGCGCGGGCATCTCTTCCGTCAGGTAGCTGAGTGCGCTGAATTCATGACCGCAGCTGTCGCAGCGCACACTGCCGTTTGCCTGTTGCAAGACTTCTACAGTGACGCGAAAAGCGGATTCACACTCTGGGCATTCTGTATACATGACTAATCCAGGTTAGCGTTTCTCGCCCGCAAGGCGGACCCAGCCGTCCTTAATGGCTGGATCAGTTTCTGAAAGGCGCTTTGCACCTCTTTAATCTGTTCGCACAGCACACCCGATAGCGCCAGGATTCCGCCAGGTTTTAACAGTCCGCAAATCGTCGTCGCGTTTTCAATCAATGTATCTGCCAGAATATTTGCAACAACAATGTCGAAACAGGTTTGGTCATTCTGAATTGTGCTGCTCACGATCAGGGACTCTGTGACATTGTTGCGCTGCGCATTTTGCCGGGTTGCCGTCAGGGCTTGCGGATCGTTGTCGATCGCGGTAACTGATCTTGCGCCCAGCTTGCACGCGGCGATGCTCAGTATGCCCGAGCCACACCCAAAATCGAACACCGTGCGGTCTTGAACATCTATGCGATCCAGCCATTGCAGGCAAAGCGCAGTGGTTGCATGCGTGCCCGTTCCAAAGGCGAGGCCTGGATCCAGCCGGACCACGATGCTGTCATCCGTCGGCTGGTTTTCGTCTCCGGGAATGATCATCAGTCGCCGACCGAATTTCATCGGTCCAAAATCTTTCAGCCATTCCCGCTCCCAAACCCGGTCCGCAAGATCCTCGATATGGTTTGGCGGTAGCTTGTTCAATGCAAGCGAATGCAGCAGGTCTGATTCCAGCGCCGCGAAATCCGTTTGCGCATCGAACAGACCCGTCATGCGCGTTTTCTGCCAGAGCGGCGTTTCCCCTGGCGCGGGTTCCAGGACAGGGTTGTCCCCCGCATCAGACAGCGTGACTGAATGTGCGCCGTTTCTCAGGAACACCGATTCAACACGATCTGCTTCAATCGATTCAAGGTTCATTACAAACTGACGCCAATGGCCGGACACGTTCTATAGACCCAGCCTTTTCTCCAGGTAGTGGATGTCCGTACCACCGGCCTGGAATGCGGCGTGTTGAAAGATTTCCTGATGCAAAGGCACGTTCGTCTTGATACCTTCGATGACCACTTCGGCCAGCGCATTTCGCATGCGCGCAATGGCGATTTGTCGATCACTGCCATGCGCAATAATCTTGCCAATCATGGAATCGTAGTAGGGCGGCACCCGGTAGCCGCTGTAAATATGACTCTCTATTCGGATGCCCGGACCGCCGGGCGGATGCCATAGCTGAACCAGTCCGGGAGAGGGCATGAACGTCTTCGGGTCTTCGGCATTGATGCGACACTCAATTGCGTGGCCGCTAAACCTGACTTCGTCCTGTGTCAGGCTCAGTTTTTCACCGGCAGCAATACGTAACTGTTCGCGCACGATATCGACACCGGTGATCATCTCCGTCACCGGGTGTTCAACCTGCAATCGTGTATTCATTTCTATAAAGAAGAATTCGCCATCCTGGTACAGGAATTCAAATGTTCCGGCGCTGCGATAGCCCATTTCCTCGCAAGCCCGGACGCAGCGTTCGCCAAGTTTGTTTCGTTGTTCCTCGGTTATCCCCGGTGCCGGTGCCTCTTCGACCACTTTCTGATGTCGGCGCTGCATCGAGCAATCTCGTTCGCCGAGGTGAATCACGTTGCCGTGGTTGTCGGCAAGGATTTGAATCTCAATGTGTCGGGGCATCTCCAGGAATTTTTCCATATAGACGGTTTCGTTGCCGAACGCTGCCCGTGATTCCGCTTGGGTAACCGTTATGGCGGCAACCAGGGAGGCCTCGGAATGCACCACCCGCATGCCGCGACCACCACCGCCGCCAGCAGCCTTGATGATGACGGGGTAACCGATGTCGCGTCCGATGCGCAGGTTATCTTCGGCGTTTTCTCCCAACGGGCCATCGGAGCCAGGCACGGTTGGCACGCCTGCCGCCTTCATTGCCCGGATTGCCGCTACCTTGTCGCCCATTTCACGAATTGCCGCTGCAGGTGGGCCGATAAAAACGAAGCCGCTGGTTTCTACCCGCTCCGCAAAATCCGCATTCTCCGAGAGAAACCCGTAACCCGGATGAATAGCGACCGCGTCGGTGACTTCAGCTGCACTGATGATCGCCGGCATGTTGAGGTAACTGTCTACTGATTGCGGAGGACCGATGCACACTGTCTCATCCGCCAGCAACACGTGCTTGAGGTTGGTATCTGCAGTGGAATGGACTGCGACGGTTTTGATGCCCATTTCACGGCAGGCGCGCATGATACGCAGGGCGATTTCACCGCGATTGGCAATGATGACTTTTTCAAGCATTTCGTAAGGACTCGATCAGCCAGCGTCGCGCTGGTCGATGACGAACAGAACCTGTCCGTATTCGACCGGGTCGCCGTTTTGCGCGCGGATGGATTTGATGACGCCTGCGACATCCGCTTCGATCTGATTCATCATTTTCATTGCCTCGACAATGCATAGCG
>QIHS01000257.1 GCA_003229095.1 Woeseia sp.
GGCTAGATCAACGTAAGGAATCGCAGGCGATCGAAATACGTTGTCATCAATGCCGGTGCCGAGGCGCACGCGCAAGTCCAGTTTGGCAAAACTTCTTTCGCGTTTGACCGCAGCCGTTCTGACCGTGGTCAATGATGCCGCATCAATTTCACTACGCAATTCGGCGATGGCCCGGCGCGCCAGCCGGCTTATGTCATTCGCACTTCGCTGATCTCTTGCCTTGCGAAACCAATCGAGCGCCCCTTCCTTCGAAATCGCCGCTGGCATATGCGGTCAGTCCAAGGTTGTAGTGTGATATCGGCGCCAACGGTGCATATTCAGCAGACCGGCGCAGCGAGTCACGCGCTCGTGCGTGTTGGCCAGCACGGTAATGGGCGACGCCAGTGTTGTAGTGAAGAATCGGCGTGTCCATTCCGGCCTCACCAGCTTCGTGATAGCGCAACAAAGCTGCCCAGTAAAGATCATCTCGAAAAAGCCTGTTGCCATCTTTAAAAAGCTCGCTTGCTGATGTGGCCGCGATAGACGACGCCGGCGCAAGCAAAGTAAGCGCCACGACAGCGAACGCCAGGTTCGATGCCCGGCCGAAACGATCTACGATATTGTGCGCAAATTCAAAAATGCTGCTGAACTCCTGCAGGGCCGTTGCACGCCTGTCCAGACGAATCTTGCCTGATGGCGAAAAATTCGCACTATTTCAGTTTCAACACTGTGACGTGGCGCAAAAAAATCCCTCGATTGTTCTGCCGCTCGAGGGATTTTGTGGTCTGGCGCAGGCTCTAAAGCCGGATCTGGCGCCATTCGTGGTATTTACAGGCGACTAAGCGACATCATCTTCCATGTCGTTGTTTTCGTCATCCTCAAGCTCTTCGTCCATATCGTCGTCAGCTTCGTCGGTTTCGATGTCATCGCCTTCGTCGAAATCACTTTCTTCCTCCGAATTTTCTCCGTCTTCGTCGGATTCAAAGTCGTCATTGTCATCGAAGTCGTCGTCATCCTCATCGCGCATGTCATCTTCATCGTCACGACCCTCGTCGCGACTATCGTCTGAGTCGGTTTCGTCAACGTCGTGTTGTTCGTCGTCAGACTCGGGACCGAGCATTTCAATGCCATTATTGACGTCCTCAGCGCTATCCATGACTTCCATCGTGACATCGAGATCGTCAACGTCGGCGGTTGCGAGAACGGGGAACAATGCGAAGCAAGTCAGCATCACGCAGGCAATTATCAGTTTCAGTTGTTTCATCGTCTTAACTCCATCTATTACTTCGGCCTGACCGAAGGTCCGTCAAATTACAATCACCTGCAGTCTGAACAATTTATCGTCGTCCTCGTGCTGCAAGTTTGCCAAAAGTTTTCCGCCAACTGGAGATGTCGCAATCAATGTCAACGGCAAAATATTGCGGCCTTCCGTGAGGCTGGTCATCCAGGTAATTTCCCTTTGCCCGGCAAAACCTTCAATTTCGATACCCTCCGGCAGGGTCACAGTCATGGTTGCGTCGCGAAGAACCGAGGCGGAAGAAAAAACCAGATTAAATGTCTGCGGCGTTTCGAGTGCCATGGTGACTGAGGGAATTGACACATCGATAGCTTCCTCAGCGGCAAAGTACACACCACCCACAATCCACGCCATGAACATCGCAGCTATGGCGCCACCAAATCCGCTTAAGACCCAGCGATTGCGTTGTCGCCTTGCACCGGCAATTGCCGCACGCGCTATGGCCCGATCGTAGAACGCGACATCCGGCCGTGGCATGGTGACCTCACCATAGACGGCGAGTCGCTGATGCAGCTCGCTGTCACGGCGTTCGTCTCCAGGCTCATCCTGGACGTCTTTAGTTGGCTCGCGCTGCATGGATTTATCCCTTGTTACCCTTGCCACTACTCTACTTACACGCTCAGGACAGGGAAAGGGTTCCATTTTCAGCAAGATGCGCCTTGAGACGTGCTCGTGCACGATGCAGGCGGGACTTGAGCGTGCCGATTGGAACACCTGTAATCCCTTCAATCTCATGCAATTTGTAGCCTTCGCAGTCATGCAGCATGATCACCATCCGGTGTTCGTCGCTTAAGGTATTAAGCGCGTCGTCCAGCCGCATTATGTCGTCATCGCGCACAGCGTCACGTTCCGGATCGGAATTGCCGGGCGTAGCATCAATGTCTTGTCCGGGCAGTTGATGTTCGGGAACGATGAGCAGGCGCTGGCGTGCGAAACGGCGTCGATTGTCGATGAATTCGTTGTACATGATGCGGCACAGCCACGGGCCGGGTTGCTCGATTTTTGCCAGTTGTGCCAGGCGCGGAAATACTTTGGCCAGCACGTCCTGAAAAAGGTCTTCTGCTTCTGCTTTGTGCCCACTAAGTCGAAAGGCCAGCCGATACAGCCGCTCCAGGTGGGGCCGCAAAAGGCTTTCGAAACTGTTGTGTTGATTTTCGTCGTGAGCACTCATGACGACCAGATACTAAACGTTGATGCGAATCAGGTAGTAGTGATCAATCAGCAAAAATGCAAAAAGAATCATCAGGTAGTTGATCGAAAATCGAAACACCTGCATGGGTAACTCGAGACTGTCGTCGT
>QIHS01000551.1 GCA_003229095.1 Woeseia sp.
AATATGCGTGCCTACAAACGTGAATTTCTCGATCTCGCCCTTGAACTGGAAGTCCTGCGATTTGGCGAGTTCACACTTAAATCCGGTCGGGAAAGTCCCTATTTTTTTAATGCGGGACTTTTTTGCAGCGGTTACGCAGCAGCAAAACTTGGCCGTTATTATGCGTCCGCGATTGCGGCCTCAGACATCCCCTTCGACATGCTTTTTGGCCCCGCATACAAAGGCATTCCACTGGCCACACTTGCGGCGTCTGCGCTGGCTGAACATCACGACATCGATGTGCCCTATGCCTTCAATCGCAAAGAAGACAAAGCGCATGGTGAAGGGGGCAGCATTGTGGGTGCACCTTTAACAGGCAAGGTCCTCATTGTGGACGATGTAATCACCGCCGGAACCGCAGTTCGCGAGGCACACCAGTTGATTGCGTCCGCCGGTGCGGAAGTGGCCGGTTTGGTCATTTCACTGGACCGGCAGGAAGTTGGCAGAGATTCCCGCTCCGCAGTTCAGGAACTCGAGCAGACGCTGGGAATACCGGTTGTCAGCATCGTACAGCTCGAAGACCTTATCGATATGCTAGAAGAATCAAATGAATATGCCGACTACCTTGAACCAGTATTAACTTATCGCAAGAAATTTGGTGTAATTTGATAAGTCATTGTTTTTAAAGGGTATTCTGATAAAGTTTACAAGGCCCAATTCGCCCATTAAGCTAGCAATTCGCGAACCAGTACCTCTTTGCCAATGGCAGAATATGTGATATTTGTGCTGTGAATACTATTGTAATCAAATCCCTGCTCTTGTTGTGTCTGTCTGTCGGCGTAGCCGCGGCGCAATCGGGACAAAGACTCTTTCGCTGGGTCGACACTGACGGTGTCGTGCACTATGGCGATAGCATTCCCCCCGAGTACTCAGAACTTGAAAGACAAGTGCTCAACGAACACGGAATTACCATCGATGTGATGCAGGCCAAGAAAACTGCAGCACAACTTGCAGAGGAAAGACACCTCGAAGAGCTTCGCCTGGCACGCGAGTTACAGGCGCGAGCTGACCAGAATCTGCTGGCGACTTATCTGTCTGTTGATGAGATATTGTTGCACCGCGACAGACGCGTCGAACTATTCCAGGCTCAGGCGCGAGTTACCGAACTTTATCTCAAGAACCTGCAACGCCGCATGGACTCACTGCGTAGTGAAGCCGCTAACTTCCGCCCCTATAGCGTCAATCCCGATGCGCCGATTATTGACCCTGAGCTGGCGAACGACATGACGACAACCAAGGAAACGATTGTCCGGCATGAACGAAACCTGCAGAAATTCCATGACGACGAGCTGCTTATCGTGGCCCGCTTTGATGGTGACGTTGACCGATTCAGGCGAATCAAGGGCTTGAACTAGCGCTGGCTGGCAACTTTTCGGAGCTTACGTCGATGTCGCGCTGGTCGCGACTTTTTTTATGCCTGGCCCGAATGTCCGAAACCACCCTCGCCGCGATCTGAGTTGTCGAATTCTTCAACCACCCTGAACTCGACCTGCTCGACGGGAACAAAGACCATTTGCGCGATGCGTTCTCCCGGCTCAATAACATAGGTCTTGTTGCCGCGATTCCAGATCGATACAAACACCTGCCCCTGGTAATCGGAGTCGATCAAACCGGTCAGGTTGCCCAGCACCAAACCATGCTTGTGGCCCAATCCGGAGCGCGGCAACAGCACTGCCGCCAGACCGGAATCGCCAATGTGAATTGCCAGGCCCGATGGCACGAGCACTGTCTCACCCGGTTCGACTGTCAACGGTGCGTCGATACAGGCACGCATGTCCAGACCTGCTGAACCTTCAGTCGCATAGTGTGGCAGCGGAATGGAGTCGCCTACCCGGGCATCCAGGATTTTCAGTTCAATCGATCGCAATGAGTCGGTCCGTTAGTCTCTGATGGCAACGACAGATTTGAAGTATTGGCCAGCAATGAATGTTATCAGGTCCCTGGCGAGTGCTGTTTTTTCTGCAAGCGCAAAGGACATTTCCCCGCCGGGCCAAAAGACCTCGACCGCGTTGACGTCTTTTTCGAAACCGCGATTCTTACCGACCAGATTGGCAATAATCATGTCCAGGTTCTTGTTTTCCAGCTTGCCGATTGCGAATTGCCTAAGATTCTCTGTTTCTGCAGCAAAACCTACAGTGAACGGCTTGTTCCTGAGACTTGCAACTGACGCCAGGATATCGGGGTTGCGCAAGAACTTTATTGACAGTTCGTCTTTCGATTTCTTGATCTTGGCATTCTTTTCCTCCGCAGGATAATAGTCCGCGACCGCGGCCGCACCGATAAAAATATCGGCGTCATCAACCTGTTCATGCGTCACTGCGAACATGTCTTTCGCACTTTCCACATCAATACGCTCGACTCCGGTTGGCG
>QIHS01000280.1 GCA_003229095.1 Woeseia sp.
AACGATCGCTGGGAAGTGTTTTGGATTGAGAGCGAACAGGAAAATTTTCGCGTGATGTTAAAACGACCCTCGAAAAGTTACCTCCGGCATATACCATTGTCACAAATAGGCCGTTTCGTCATCGGTGGGTCCGACGCCGAGTAACGGCGCGGTGGGTCGGCATTAAACGTTCTGGAGACTAAAGATGTTCCGCCACAGGCGTTACCTGAACGGTCGCAACGAACGACTGGAAAAGCAGAGCCGCTGGCTCACTATTATTGCATCTGCCACCATCGTGATTATTTTGGTTGCGGTCGTTGGTGGGCCGTCGATGGTCGAGACAATCATGCAACATTTTTCCGGGGCCGCAGAATAGGACGCGCCGGCAAAGGCAGGCAATAATGAGTAAAACGTTAATCCTCGTCTGCCTGCGATCAAGAGGGAATAGTCTACCGTGAAACGACATATCGTCACATTGGTGTTGCTGCTGCTGGCAATCGTCTTCTATTCGCTAGGCGCGATCCGCCCGGGCATGGTTTTTCTGTTGATGGGTGGCATTGCGGAACTGATAGTGTGGTTTCGAATATTCGGCAGAAAAAAACCTAAAACAGACTAGAAAAGGAAAACTCTACGATGAGCGACGCAACCGAAAGTCAGGTTCCCTGGATTCTGTGGCCAATCTATGCGCTCTGGAAAATTCTGACATTTATTCTCAATGTTACTGGTCGAATTATTTGTGCAATCGTCGGGCTCGTCCTAATGGTTATGGGCGTTGCGATTTCTATGAGCATCGTTGGCGCGATCATAGGCATTCCGCTCGCGTCGTTCGGGTTTCTTATGACTGTTCGGGCTCTTTTCTGAAAACTCTTAAGAATTCGAATACCCGGTCGGTGGAGAATCTTTAGTGTCGGTATCTCGACTCAGGCACATAACGCAAATCGGCGTCGAACAAATGGGCGATCTTGCCGACAGCCTGAACGACGAGGCTGTTTTGCGGCTGGAAAATCTCGACACGAACATTCGGCCGCCGGCATCCGCCCTGGAATTCACACGAAATGCTATCGCTGATGATCGTGCCAACAGTTACCTGCCATTTCTCGGACTGGAATCTCTTCGACGGGCAGCGACGGCGCTTGTCGGCAGGCAGTCTGGTCAGGATTATGACTGGAAAACAGAATCGATCATCAGTGCTGGTGGCCTGTCAGGAATTTTTAATGCGCTGTTAGCCGTTCTCGAGCCTGGTGACGAAGTGTTGATGACCGACCCCACTTATGTGGGTCTGATCAATCGCGTAAGACTCGCTGGTGGCGTGCCGCGCTTCGTCCCACTGACACCTTCAGCATCAGGCTGGAAACTCGATCGGGGTGCGCTGCACAAGATTGATGCATCCCGCGTAAGAGCCTTGCTGTTGATGAGTCCATCAATGCCGACCGGTGCAGTATTCGATCAGCAGGACTGGCAGGCACTGGTCGACTTCTGTCAGCACAACGATTGCTGGCTTATCAATGATTCCGCAATGGAACGCATCTTGTTTGACGGACGAAAGGTTATTCACCCGGCGAGTTTTTCCGACATGCGGGACAGGGTGATTACGGTGGGTTCCGCTTCCAAGGAGTATCGAATGATTGGCTGGCGCGTTGGCTGGGTCGTCGGTCCGGCCAAAATTGTTGCCGATATCGCTCGAGTCAGTATTTCGAATGTTGTTTGCCAAACTGGTATCGCGATGGGCGCCGTTGCGACAGCCATCAATGAGCAGAATGACGGGATTTCTGAATTTTCCGGCGAATTACAGAGGCGGCGAGATCTGATAATCGATGAACTGGCCGAATTCGATGTCATTCCCCCGCACGGAGGGTGGTCGCTGCTGGTTGATGTGTCAACGCTGGGCCTTGATGGGTCAGCCGCATCGGCGCTGTTGTTGGACAGAGGTAAGATTGCTGCAACGGCCATGGTTAACTGGGGCGGGCCGAACTGCGAGAAATACGTCCGCCTCGTTTTTTCCAACGAGCCTGTCGAACGGTTGCGCGGAATAGGCGATCGATTCCGACAAGCGCTCATGTCTAAATGAAATGATTATCAGGAACACCAGCTTCGATGATACCGAATAGATTCGATCTTGATGGGCGAACCAGGTGGCTTGTTGCAATCACTGTTGTGCCAATAGTCACCACATTCATATTTGTAGACCCCATTCCGCAGCCTGTCAGTTACCATGACTTTGCAGATACTCGCGCGCTGCTTGGCGTAGCCAATTTCTGGAATGTCATCAGCAACGCACTTTTTCTTGTGTTCGGGCTTCTCGGGCTTCGACAGGTGCTTGCGCGGCGGGACCTTGCCATAATTCCACGCCTCAAAACGGCTTATGGCGTATTGTTTGCCGGCATTGCGATCACGGCGCTTGGTTCCGGGTGGTTTCACCTG